>JBDTWG010000090.1:0-11360 GCA_040006855.1 Nitrospira sp. | reverse complement strand
CCCTCCTCATGCCACCATGGGAATCTCCCCCCTCACAGCCGGCCGCATTCCTTGGCTTCCATTTCATTCTCTCGCCCCCACAACCAGACGCAATCGTCAGTCGCTTGCTGCTCACGATTGAACTCACCACCACGGCCATCGCGGGTCTCTATCTGTCATTTCTTTTTCGCACACGGTAGGAAGAAGGTGCTGGCAGGATCAATCAAGAGCCAGGGTGAGACACTTGGCTGAGCCGCCGGACTTCATAAATTCGTCCAGTTGAACGGCGTACGTGCGATAGCCGCGCGCTTCCAGCAGTTGCGCCGTGCGAGGGCAACCGGCTGGGATCACGATCTGTTTGCCGAGGCACACCGCATTGCAGGCGAATCGCAATGCTTCTTCCTCTGGCACGACCAACCGACGAGCATCCGGAATCCGTTGCGCAATGGCCGCTTGACCGTACGAATCGAATGCCGCGGGAAAGTAGAGCAGCTCCCCACCACTCAGGGGACAGAAGCAGGTGTCGAGATGATAGAACCGGGCATCGATCAATTCGAGCGGAATAATCTCCCGCTGGAATATGTCACCCAGCTTGGGGAAAGCCCGAATATCCGACCGCTGACGATATCCCCCGAACCACGTATCCGGAAATCCCAATAGGTCACCGGCCCCTTCGAAGTAGAGGGTCTTGTCGAGCGTCAACACTTCATACCCCTGTTCGCGAAACCACCGTTCGAAGTGGACTTCCTCGCGTTGTCGCTCCGGGTGACGAAACCGGCTCACCAGGGCGCGACGCCCGACCACCACCCCCGCATTGGCCGTGAAGACCATATCCGGAAGGCCTTCGACAGGCTGCATCTGTTCGATGCCCGCCCCGATATCATGGGACAAGACCTTCATCAGCGCGTGCCACTGGCTGACCGCGCGTGTCGAATCGACCGCGTTCGCGCGCCGCATCCAGGGATTGATTTCGTAATCGATCTGAAAATAGTCGGGCGGACAGACCAACAACCGGCTCATGGATGCCACCCCAATCCACGCGCGAGTTCAGTGAGAAATGAGGCGGCATCCATCACAAGACCGACCGCTTGAAAACTGCCTCGGTCGGCCAATTTCGTCGGAACGGCCGGATTCACATCGACGCAGACGGTTGGGATAATGGCCGGCAGTAAATTGCCGGTGGCAATCGCATGGAGCGTGGACGCCACTAGCAGCGCGAGACCAACCCCAGGAATTTCCGCGCGCATGGCCTGCTGGGCCGCCATCGAATCCGTCACCACACCGGGCAGCGGACCATCGTCGCGAATGGTGCCCGCCATAACCATCGTCACCTCACGCCGCACACATGCCGCCATGATTCCATCGGTTACGACTCCCAACCGCACGGCCTCTTGAATGCTCCCGATGGCGCGGATCCGATTGATGGTCCTGAGATGGTGTTCATGGCCGTGCGGTACCGAACGCCCGGCGGCCAATCCATAACCGAGGGACGTGCCATAGAGCCCCGCCTCCATATCGTGAGCGGCGAGGGCATTGCCGCAGAACAATACTTGAATGTAACCAGCCTCGATTAGCCAGGCCAATGCATCTCGGCCGCCCGCATGCACGATGGCCGGCCCTCCCGCCAACAACACCTTCGCGCCGGCGCGGCCCTCCCGATGCCACTCGCGCAACTTCTGCATCCGCCGGGCGATATCGGCGATGACCGGCTGATGCGGACGCTCCGACGACACCACGGATTCCATGAATCCAAACACATCGCGCTCGACCGGACGAGCGAGTGGTGTGACCCTGATACCGTCTCGACCGGTCACGATCAGTTCTCCCGCGGTCACGGCACCCATGAGAACGGTTCGAGCGCGCGCTTTGGCCGGATCGACACAGATGCCAAGATCCATTTCCATGCCCTCGACATCCACCCACTCGCCATCGAGACGAATCTGGGTCGGGAGATGCGTCGTGGCGTAGAACTCTTCGGGAAACACCCCCGGCGACGGGGCGGGCTCAAACCGGCAATCCCCTTCACGTTCGATGGCAGCGCCATGGGGCTGGATGGCTCGCAGAATCTCCCCCAGCACGCGGCTGGACGGCGCCTGCACGACGATCCGCGCCTGAGACGCTGCCTCCCTGGTCGCGCCGATTTTCACATCCTGCAGGTCAAAGGTTCCGCCCATCATCAAAATCGTGTCCAGGACCTTTGCCAGGATCAACGAATCGATGATATGGCCCTGCAGAAAGACCGTTTCTTGCGATCCTGTCATGACCGACCTCTCGTAAATTGTGCTATCCGCACAGCCATGCACTGAAGGGAATATGTGTGTGTATAGAGATTCTACCATCTGCAGGAAAAGAGGATGCGTGCCCCCTAAGTGCTTGCCTTCACTACTTCCCGGAGCACACTGGTAGCATAGGACCCAGGGGGCAGCCAAAAGGCCATGGTCAATACAGAGCCTTCAAGCGACCAGGTGAGCTCATTGAGACGGATTCTAAGCGTTCGTCGTTCACCACGGAATCCGCATTCGGCCCCCGCGTTCGACAATAATTCCTGGGTGCTTCCGAGGTCGGTCACCACGGCTCGCTCAATCTCCCCAGGAACGCCGGTCGCCCAAGGCGCACGGGAACCAAACAGTGGCCCGGTGGGGCTGATCTCAAACCGGTCGGCGCGCGGCTGCTCCGCCTCAGGCTGTTCCACAGGAAAGCAGGCCCCATTTTCCATCTTCATGGCCCAGTCACCGAGAAACACGCGATCAAGGCTCTCGATCCGTTTGGCCACGATCAGATTGAACACGTGGGATTGATAGGCATTCATGAACCAGATGCGCTTAGCGCGACTCATCTTGTTGCGACGCGCGGCATCCTGCAGCAACTCGGCGCCCACTTGAAAATTCGTTCCCGATCTTCCTTGTCGCTGAGGCCCGAAGTAGTTCGGCACACCTCGGCGCAGTAACTCGTCGAACACCTGTTGCAAGTGATCCTCCGCACCCTCTCTGATATCCCGGATCACCAAGCGGAAATGATTGCCTGCATGGTGGCCTTTCCGGAGTCGATTGCGGTGACGCCCCAATATGTCCAAGGCGAGTAGACGCTCGTCCGTAGGCAACGCTGACACCGCCTCTGCCTTTACGCCCTGTAATGAAATCATCTGCGTCGTGACGGCCTGGGCATCCTTTAACCCGGCCACCCCGATAGATTGCGCTCTGACATGGAGCTGCGAAGAGAGTCGCAGGAGCAGATCCGGCGTGGACAGGCCTCGCTTGGTCACTCGAATATACAGGTGCTCGCCCTCGCCACAAGGTAAGTAGAGCGGTCGTTCCTCGACACGAAAATCTTCCGGGGAACTGCGAATCCGGCCGCCGAGCGCGGGAACTGCGGCAGTCAAGTAGGGCAACGTTTCATCGAGCCAGGACAGGGTTGTCATGAGCATTCCTTATCGTTCGTGATGAGTCAGAATTGTCGACAATGGAAAGGTACGGCGACCATCCGTGTTATACTCGGTACAGGCCCATTGCCGCCTTAGCAATCATTCCCGAACGTACCTAATGCAGATGAAATTCGCCCATAGATGTCTTGCGGCCGCGTTGTTGCTTTGTTCGATCATCGTCCCCCCCGTCACGGCGCCCTTGGCCGCACCCCATTCAGTCGGTATCGATATCTTTCTTCGCTTCATCCAACATATCCAGCGACAGGCCGAGACTGACAAACAGGCTTTTGCCACCGCGAGCCAATGTATGAACTGGTTTTATAAACAACAGCGGCAGCGGCCTGCTCCCCCCGCCGTACAGCGCATTGCCTGGACCGAGCAGGCCGAGTCTCCGTGGTTTGCGGCAGACTCATCGGAGCAAGTGGCAGCCGACTGTCGCGCGCGTTATCCCGAAGGAATAGATGCTGTCCGAACCGACTTTCAGCGCACCCAAGCGCTCTTGTCCCTGAGCCTGACCTTTTACGAATTCGCCCTGGTGGGTGACGGCGACGACAACTCGGCGTACAACAGCCGTGAACTTCGAGATATCCTCATCGCCCTGGACCTGTCGACCGAGCCCTCGCTGGGAGCCGCTGCTCATCTCCTCGCCCTCACGTCGAAGTTCGATACGTTGCACAATGCCCGCGGCATGGAAGCGCTGATGGCCGGCATGGGCAAGCTCTACGATCAAGGCTATCGCGTGACCCCTGCAGACAAGGCCCGCTTGAATCAGGTCATGGAATGATCGCCGCCCTGATTCGGTGGCAGGAACTGGCGCGGGTCTGGGTCGGCCACTGGCTGAGCCGCCCCTTCCACCATCTGTTCAACCTGATGCCCGGCGTCGAAGTCGGTCTGTCCGCCCCGAGCATCACACACCTTCCTCTCGTCCATGCACCGCTGGCCGGACGTCGCGCCGTGCACTTGAGCGACTTGCATCTGGACCGCTATCGGCCACGACATCGCGCCATCGTTCGCCGCGTGGCCGAGTTGGCGCCCGATTGGATCTTCATTACGGGCGATCTTCTGAACGTTCGGGACGGCCTGCCGCACACCCTTCGTTTTCTGACCGAATTACGACGTCTGGCTCCGGTGTTCGTCACTCTCGGCAACCACGATCACTACAGCGGTGTGCGCGTCGATGAATTCGCCGAACAATTCGACCGCCGCAAGGTGACGCTGCTGGTCAACCAAGTCACGTTCCTTCCCATGAAGACAGGCGAGCTGGCGATCGTGGGGCTCGACGACCCTTCACTTCACCGCGCCGATCTCCGGTGTATTCCGTCGCCGCAACCTGGGCGTTTCACGCTCGTCTTGGCCCATGCACCGAATATTCTGGATCAGCTGACGGCTCAGCACCATGTCGACCTCACCCTCTGCGGGCATAGCCATGCCGGGCAGTGGCGGATTCCCTATGTCCCGACATTCTGGCTACCGCCAGGCTGTCACGGGCGAACCAACGGACTCTACAGCAAGGACAACCACCGCCTCTACGTCAACCGCGGCCTGGGCTGGTCGGTCATTCCCGTTCGTCTGAATTGCACGCCTGAAATCGTCGTCCTCGACTGGACTGCCTGACCAGTCTGTCGCTGCGCCCTTCTCAGTCCTGCACCGTCACCGGATGCGCTCCAACGCCTCGCGAGCCCGGCTCCGCACCGTTTGGTCCCAGTCTTCCTTACTGATATAGGCCAACTTGTCTTTCGCGCCGGACGCGCGCAATCGCCCGAGACCGAGGGCTGCGCTGGAACGCACATAGGCATGATCATCCTCCAACGCCGCCAGTAGGTGGATCACCGCCTGGTCGTCGCCGATCACTCCCAAGTGGCTGGCCGCCATCCCCCGCACCCGATGTTGCTTCTCTCCCAACGCCCGCTGCAGGGTCGTCACGAATAATTCCTGGAGCTGCGGCGCGATGGCTTCCAGGCCAGCGCGGCGATACTCATTCAATTCGATGATCGCGAACGCCAATTCAAGCCGTTTCTGCGATGAGGTCTGCTTCTCCAGCAACACGATCAAACGCGTACGTTCCTTGCGCCGAGTGAGCCGTTTCCTGATCTTTCCTATGATAATCCACATCGCCGTCAGCACCATCAGGGATAGGGCAGTCAAAGGAACGGCTTGATCGATGATCAGATCCTGCACCTCTAGCGACAGACGCTTCCATATCCATACGCCGGTGACGACGAGGCCCAGCAAGAACAGGATCGCAGTCAGATTGGCTTGGCCGGATTGTGGATGACGGTGCATGGCAGGCGACATGATAGGGGGCCGGTCCTCACGGCGTCAACGCAACTTCCTCGCCAACTCTTGACAGGCACCTGATGCAGTGACTAGGCTGCGTGCGCTGTGGACATTCCCCACCTCAAAGACGATGCCCATCTCAAAGTTTTACGCCCGCTGGTCGAGGCCTATCTCGCGTTCTGGCGCACGGACAGCCGGCATGTGCGTTCCTTGCGGCTCACCCCTTCGCAGTTCGACGTGATTGCAACCCTGGGCGATACCGACGGCCTGACCTGCGCCGAACTGTCGTCTGCCACGCTGGTCACGAAGGGAACCTTGACCGGCGTGCTGGATCGCCTGGAGGCCAAGGGATTGATCCGCCGAATCCCAGTGGCTGCCGACCGACGAAGCACGCTCATCTGTCTCACCGACAAAGGTAATCGGTTGTTTCGAAAGACTTTCGCGGCACATATCGCCTTCATTCGCCCCTTCTTCGAACGCGCGCTCAGCCCCGCAGAAGCCGACCAATTGCGCCGGCTGCTCATCCGCCTACGGCAGAGTTTCCAGGAGGCGCCCGTGTCATGATCCGAGTCACCGTCCTGGGCTCGGGGACGAATGTGCATCCCACCAGGGCCGCGGCCGGATATCTGGTTGAAACCGATCACACGTTCCTCCTCGACTTCGGTCCGCGCACCCTCTCCAACTTGATGAAGACCGGCGTCGATCGCCACAGCATTACACACATTCTGTTTTCCCATTTCCATGCCGACCACTTCGCCGACTTCATCCCATTTTTTTTCGATGCCGTCATTTTTTGCAAGTATCAGGGCGGCACCAGACCGCCACTGACTCTCATCGGGCCGCGTGGAACGACGCGTCTGATGCGGGCCATGCTGACCACGTTCCCGAGTTTTGACAAAGCGCCGTTTCGCGTCACGATTCGCGAAGTCTCCGATCGCGGCTTCCGCCTGGGCGATACCCGCATTCGGCCTGCGACTGTCACTCACGCGCCCCGCCTCCACTGTGTAGGCTACCGGATTGAATATCAGAACCACGTCGTCAGCTATTCCGGCGATTCACTCTATTGCGACAGTCTGGTTCGCCTCTGTAGCGAAGCCGATCTGGCCATCCTGGACTGTTCCTTTCCAGAAAACCGCCCGGGCGCCGGGCATCTGCATGCCGGACTCTGCGGCCGGGTGGCGCAGGAAGCGGGAGTCGACCAGCTCGTGCTGTCTCATTTTTATCCGATTGCTGAACAGTATGATGTGCGCGCACAGGCAGGGAACTACTTCGCGGGGAAGATTCGAATGGCGCGGGACCTGCTCAAGCTGCGTGGCTGAGCTACAGCCCCTCTTCTCGCTGCTCGCAGCCCAAAATTTCAAGGAACCGTGGCAAACGCGTTTTTTTCAACGGCTCATCCAGTTTGTTGTAGATGGCCAGCAGGTTCTTGATCATGCGGGCCAAAATTGCGCGCGTCGGGCTCTTCTGGAGGAATCGGTCCTCGAATCCATAACCGGCTTCGGTAAGGAAACGAGCGCAGTTTTTTTCCGTGAGCAACGCACCCCCGTTGAAACAGTCGATAAAGATCTTGTACTTGTCCGAGTCAAACTTGACGAGGAAATGGCCCGGCATGCCGATCCCCTGGACCGGCAGCTGCAACCGTCGCCCGATGAGGAGGTACACAGTCGCCAGACTGATAGGAATTCCTGTCCGGCGCTCGATCACACAATTGAGGTAGCTGTTCTCGACCTCATAGTAGTTTTTGGTGTTCCCTTTGAAACCGGCTTCCGTGAACAGGTAGCGGTTGAGCGCCTTCACAGTTTCTTCGCCCGAGACCCGAGACCCAATCTGCTCGCGCACATCCTGCGCCATGCGATCCAACTGCTGTCGGTAGGCCGGCACATCGAGCATGGGATAGGCGTAGCGCGCCAGGAGAAAGGCTCCCGTTTCAAGATCGACTAGATCTTCGGGTAAGGCGATGAGGTCGCGAAGTTCTTCCTCCAGCTTCGTCCCGCGGATTTCCTCCAACACGGTGACGATGCGATCGGCCATGTCCGGCTGTTCGATCTCAGCCTCTTGCAGCAACGGCACGGCCGAGTCGCCGAAATCGATGAGTTTGCCGCTGATGGTTCTGACGATCCGTTCATCCTCATCGCCGAGGAGCCGAATCAACGCGCGGATTTGGCTTTCATTCACGAACATGGACGATCCTTGATGCGAAAGAAGGGTCACCCGATTGCCCGACGGAATGCACGCGCTCCTCCATAGAGGCACAACGCGTCAAACACGACCATCACCACGATCACCATTCCGACATGCGGCAACGCTTCAGTCCATCCCTGGAGAATCAACGGACGCACCGCATCGATGGCCCAGGTCATGGGATTAAACTGCGCCAAAAATCCCATCCAGCCCGGCATGGCGGCGAGGGGCACGAGGGCCGAACTCAAGAAAATCATCGGCAAGGACAGGAACCCGAGAACGGAAAAAAAGTCCCCGTGACTTTTCACGGAAAAGGCCATCGCCATGGAAATCGCCGTCAGCCCCACGCCGAACATCATGCCGATGAACAGAATCGCCGCCACTCCCAGCAATCCGGTCACCGGCTGCACCCCGAACAACCAGGCCACGCCCAGGATGACTAACACCTGCATCGACGTGATGGTCATCACAAAAATAAACCGGCTCAGAATGACGGAACTTCGGTGAATCGGCGTGGACATGAGCCGTTCGAGGAACCCGTTTTCCTTATCGAAGAGCAGATCGACGCCTCCCGCGAGCCCATTATTGAGCACAGTCATCACCACCACGCCGGCGGTGAGGAAACTGATATAGCTCGACGCTTGCGTCACCTGCATGTCGGCCGCGCGTTGAAACAAATTGCCGAAAAAGATCAGCCAGAACAGCATCGGCTGCACCAGGGTAAAGAGCATGCTGAACTTTTCACGGCTCAGCCGCCGCACCCATCGCATCGTCAACGCTCGAATTTCCTGCCAATATTCTTTCATGACATTTCCGTCGGCTTCCCGGCGCTTGTTATTGATCGCCTTCCTCCGGCTGATCATCCTTGATCGATCGCCCGGTATGAGCGATAAACACGTCATCCAGCCGTGGCCGGTGATAGTCGATGAATTCGAGCTGACAGGTCAGGCGATTGGCTGCCTCGAGGATGGCCGGCAAGGCTTTCTCGGGAGAGTCGACTCGAATATCCAGCCCGTTCGGCTTGGTCATCACCGCGCGGATAGCCGGCAAATTTTTCACTGCCGCCGCCAATGCGGCGACGCGGTCGTGTTCGCGCACCGTCAGCGACACCAAATCGCCACCCAATCCAACTTTCAACTCCGTCGGTGATCCCAGAGCCTTGATCCGGCCGCCGTCGATGATCGCAATTCGATCACAGAGCTGATCAGCCTCGTCCAGGTAGTTGGTGGTCATGACCACGGTGATGCCTCGATCCCGCATGGCCCGCACATGCTCCCAAATACGGAGTCGGCTTTGCACATCCAGGCCGAGTGTCGGTTCATCCAGAAAGAGAATCTTGGGATCGGGCAACAACCCACAGGCGATATCCAACTTCCGCTTCATGCCGCCGGAATAGGTCTTGGCGGGACGATCGGCCTGTTGCTCCAGTTCAACCAGCTTCAGCAATTGGGGAATGCGGGTGGCTGCCGCTTCGGCCGACAGGTGATACAGATCCGCGAGGAGTTCGAGATGTTCCCGCCCCGTCAGAAAGCGATCGATGGCGCGCTCCTGTGGCACATACCCGATCGTCTGCCGCACCAGATCTGCGTCTTGTACCGAATCCAGCCCGAAAATCTTGGCGGACCCGGAGGTCGGATGGAGCAGGGTGATCAGAATGCGAAGGGTGGTACTTTTGCCTGCGCCGTTCGGTCCCAGCAGGCCGAATATCTCCCCGGCATACACTTGAAACGACAGATCATCGACGGCCTGGATCTTGTCGTAGGCTTTCCCGAGATGCGACACCTCAATAGCGACCGCCCGAGACATTACCCCCACCCTCCGGCGCCACGCCGCTCCGCCAGCTTGAATTGGATCAAATCACTGAGTCTCCGGGCCTGTTGCGGCAAATGTTCGGCCTCCAACAAGAATTGTTTTTCAAGCGGAGTACAATCAAGGTAGGTCGAAAGGGAATTTACGAACACCTCGTCGCTGACGTCTGGACGCACAAGACTATGCAGCGGGGAGGCCTCTTCGTCAGCCTGAAGATATTCGTCGAGGACATCCATCAAATACCGACGTAACGGCGGGTCCATCGAAAAGTCCCGGTGCCGCGGCTTCAGACTCACGCGCGCTTCACGATAACTTTTTTCGTAGAATTCCTCATGCACTTCGTACCGCTCAAGGCCTTGAAGCAGAATGTTCGAGCGGCCATCAGGTAATGCTTGGACACTGGCCAGACGCCCGACACAACCCACCGAGAAGATCGGCGGATTCCCGTCATAGTGCTCTTCCCATCCTTCCTTCAGGAGCGCCATGCCGATGCATTGCCCTCCTGCCGCCGCATCCGCTACCATCTGACGGTAACGCGGCTCGAATATATGGAGCGGAAGGTAGGTCTTGGGAAAGAACACGACGTTCGGGAGAGGAAACACCGGAATGCGTTCAGGAACGGGAAATGGCTGAGCTTTTCCCGACATCTCACGGTTAGGCTGATCGCGTTCCGGTTCAAGAAACATGGCTCACGATAGCTGATGCTTTGCAAAATTGTCAACGCCGCCATGTCGCCTCTCAACTGCATCAATGCCCTCAAAACCATGATGAATACTGACGATCATTCACTCGCTCATCGAAAAGCAACCGACCGATTCACGCGTTCTCCCATGATCCACCACATGCCTCGATCAACGAGTTTGCGATGACGATTATCCACGGTTTCCTGCTCACGTCATGGGTGATCACGCTCATGCTGCTCTCGCTCGACAGCCAATCTGTTGCCACAGACGACGGCAGCCAGCCTTTCTCCATCGCCACGCCCGGTTATCATTATCGCTTCCCTCAAGATCACGGTGCTCACGAACGGTTTCGCACGGAATGGTGGTATTACACCGGGCATCTCACGGCAGCCAATGGCAGGCCATTCGGCTTTCAACTCACATTCTTTCGCCGCGGCATTCCACCGGAGCAGGTCAAAACGGATCCATCGAAATGGTCGATTCACCAACTCTACCTCGCCCATTTCGCCCTCACGGATCTTGCAAACGGCCAATTCCTCTATGCCGACAAACTCAGTCGTGCAGGACTCGGCAAAGCCGGAGCCGAGACGGACCGATTGCGCGTGTGGATCGATCGCTGGTCGATCTCAATAGATGATCACACGCCTGATGGGCAAAGACTCCAAGCCGCGACCGATGAATTCGCCATTGACCTTCACGTGCTCCCTCGGAAGGCTCCCGTGTTGCATGGTCAAGGGGGCATCAGTCACAAAGGCGCCGCGCCGGAGCAGGCTTCGCACTATTACTCGCTCACGCATCTCGCGACCGATGGGAAGATTCGGATCGGCACAGATACCTTCACCGTCACCGGTCTGAGCTGGATGGATCACGAATTCGGATCAGCCGATCTCGGCCGGGACGTCGTGGGATGGGACTGGTTCAGCCTGCAATTAAGCGATTCGACGGAGCTGATGTGGTATTCCTTGCGACGAGCCGATGGGTCGGCTGATCCGGTGTCGAGCGGGACACTC
>JBDTWG010000089.1:0-11396 GCA_040006855.1 Nitrospira sp. | reverse complement strand
GCGAGGCGTTCGAGACCGAAGCCGCCGGGGCTTCTCGCACGTGAGGCCGACGGAGGCGTACTTGCAGTCCGTCGAGGAGGCCGAACGAGAAAAGCCCCGCCGGCGAGAGGATCGGACGACGGAGCAGGTATTCATGAATAGTCCGGGTTAAGGTCCGCCCATCCCGATGATGCGTTCCACCCGTTCATCCCGCCCGCCGAGATCCCGATATCGCCGGTATTGTGCCAAGGCTCTCCCCATATCCTTGCGGTGGAGCTCGTAAAAGACTCCCAAATTATAATGCGCCTCCGCCGAAGTAGGCTTAAGGGCCACGGCCCGCTCGTGTTCTTTCTCCGCCTCATCCAATCGATTCAAGTTGGTGTACACCATGCCCAAATTCAAATGGGCCTCCGCATATTCGGGGCGATATCGAATGACCTCCAGGAACTCTCGCTCGGCCTCTAGGAGGAGGCCCTGACTGCGAAACACAAAGCCCAAATTGTAATGGGCATCGACCAGGTCCGGCTTCACCGCAATGGCTTGATTGAACGCGGCGGCTGCGGCATTCAAGTCGTTCCCTCGCTCCGCAAGTCGTCCGAGCAGATACCAGGCATCGGCATGTCGGGGGTTCGCCTGCGTGAGACGCGACAGTTGCTCCCGGGCCATCTTAAGGTCGCCTTGACTGTCGTAGAGATTGGCCAGGTGGTAGAGGGCCTCGGCATGGTCGGGCCGGACACGCAACAACGACTGGTACATTTTCACCGCGTTGGGGCGATCCTGCCGCTCTTCATAGATTCGCGCCAAATCCAGATGGGCCTCTTCGTTGCCCGGTGCAATATCCAGGGCCTGGCGCAACACCTCTTCGGCCTCACTTCCCCGTCCCTGTGCGAGGTACACATCGGCCAGATCGTTCAGAATCTCTGCGGAAGGCGGAATGAGCTTCAGCGATTGCTTGTAGGCCTGGATCGCTCCATCGGGATTTCGCTGACTCTGGAAGTACACCAACCCCAGCACATGATAGGCCTCGGCCAGCTTGGGATTCTGCGCGATCGCCTTCTTCAACGCCTCGATCGCGCCATCCGCATTGCCTTCGCGAAAGAGGGTGACTCCCCGTTCATAGCTGCGCCGAGCCGACTCTGACGAGGGGGCCGAAGCCGCCGTCGACTCTGAAATTGAGAAGACACAGACCAGGCAAATAAGCGACAGGCTGGTGAAAAAACTACGCGAGGGACTGGCTGCACGCCGCATCGAAATCCGCAATAGAGTTCGTGGGTGACCTTCGCCGAACATGTCGGCGAAATGACGGCCCCACTATAGACGCCAGGTCACTCGAAAGCAATGAGAGGGATCTCGTCATACCGCGTCTCTGCGAAGGAGTTGAGACCACCGCCTCTGTTTCGGTAGGATTCACCCATGGATTCCTGTATACTCCGCCGCCGAGCCGATGCGCTCCTTTCGAGCCTCGCTCGTGAGAATGAAGGTACGTCTGCATGCTGACACAAGTATTGAACATCGTCTTCGGAAGCAAGAATGATCGCGAGATCAAGGCATTGGGTCCGATCGTCGAGCGGATCAATGGGCTCGAATCGAGCCTGACGCCGCTCTCCGATCAGGCCTTAGCCGATAAGACCCAGGAGTTCAAGAAGCGCGTCGAAGCCGGAGAAACGCTGGACGACATTCTGCCCGAGGCCTTCGCGGTGTGCCGCGAAATGTCCCGCCGCCGCTTGAACATGCGGCACTTCGACGTCCAGTTGATCGGGGGCATGATCCTGAACAAGGGTCGGATCGCTGAAATGAAGACCGGTGAAGGCAAGACCCTGGTCGCCACCCTTCCGCTCTACCTGAACGCGCTGGAAGGAAAAGGCGCCCACCTCGTCACCGTCAACGACTATCTGGCCAAACGCGACGCCCAATGGATGGCCCAGCTCTACCACGCGCTCGGCCTTTCCGTCGGCATCATTCAGCACGATGCATCCTTTCTCTATGACCCGACCTATGAAGCGGCCGACAAACGGCTCCAACACCTAAGACCCTGCAGCCGGCATGAAGCCTATCGCGCCGAGATTACCTACGGCACCAATAACGAGTACGGCTTCGATTATCTTCGCGACAACCTCATCGTCAGTGACTTAAGCCAGTGTGTTCAGCGGCCCCTGCATTTCGCCATTGTCGACGAAGTCGACAGCATCCTAATTGACGAAGCGCGAACGCCTCTGATTATCTCTGGCCCGACCGATCAAACCACCGATCTCTATTACCGGATCAATTCGATCATCCCGCAGCTCAAGCCGGAACAGGATTACACGATCGAGGAAAAAACCAAGACCGCCTCACTCACGGAAGAGGGCAACGTCCGCGTCGAAAAGCTGCTGGGCGTGGATAATCTTTACGACCTGCAGCACATGGATCTCGTGCACCACGTCGTGAAGGCGTTACAGGCCTATGCCCTCTACAAGCGTGATGTCGACTATGTGGTGAAAGACGGCGAGGTCCTCATCGTCGATGAGTTTACCGGCCGATTGATGCCGGGCCGACGCTGGAGCGATGGGCTACACCAGGCCGTGGAGGCCAAAGAAGGCGTCAAAATCGCCAACGAGAACCAGACTCTGGCTTCGGTGACCTTCCAGAACTATTTCCGCATGTACAAGAAGCTGGCGGGCATGACCGGCACGGCCGACACAGAAGCGGGAGAGTTCGCCAAAATCTATAATTTGGACGTCAACGTCGTCCCGACCAATCGATCGATGATCCGCAAGGATTATGCGGACGTGGTCTTCCGCACGGAAAAAGAAAAGTTCACGGCCATCGTCGAAGAAATCAAGGATTGCCATGAACGAGGCCAGCCGGTCCTGGTCGGCACGATTTCCATCGAAAAGTCTGAACGGCTGGCGGGATACCTGAGCCGCAACGGCATCAAGCACAACGTGCTCAATGCCAAGTTCCATGAAAAAGAGGCTGAAATTATCGCGCAAGCGGGGCGCAAAGGCGCGGTGACCATTGCAACCAACATGGCCGGCCGCGGCACGGACATTCTCTTGGGCGGCAACCCCGACTTCCTGTTCAAGCGGATTCTCTATCAAGACGAAAGCCTGGCGGACGCGCGCAAGCTGGAGATCTTCGAAGAGATCAAAGCCGATTGCGAAAAGGACAAGCACGCGGTGATCGCTGCGGGTGGCCTGCATATTCTAGGGACTGAGCGGCACGAAAGTCGTCGCATCGACAATCAGCTCCGCGGTCGCGCGGGTCGGCAAGGCGATCCTGGGTCCTCGCGCTTCTACCTGTCGCTCGAAGACGATCTCATGCGCATTTTCGCGTCCGAGCGCGTCTCCCAATTGATGCTCAAGTTGGGCATGGAAGAAGGCGTGCCGATCGAGCATGGCATGGTCACCCGCGCCATCGCCAACGCGCAGAAAAAAGTCGAGGCGCATAACTTCGAAATCCGCAAACAGCTCCTCGAATACGACGACGTCATGAACAAGCAGCGCGAAGTGATCTACCAGCACCGCCACGCCGTGCTGGCTGGTGAACACATCCAGCAAGAGATTCACGACATGATCAAGGAGGTCGTGCAGGCGTTCGTCGACACCTACTGCTCTGCCGAACAGTACCAGGAAGAATGGGACTACAACGGTCTCGGGGAAGCGCTGGAAGGACAGTTCGCTCTGGATATCACGCAAGGCCGAGGCAGCGTAGCCGAACACTTCAAGGACGTCGGTCGAGATGCCCTCATCGAGGAAATCCAGACCAAGGTTCGCCAAGCCTACGAGCACAAAGAGCAGGAACTGGGCTCCGAGCTGATGCGGTATTTAGAAAAAATGCTGCTCCTGCAAGTGATCGACCACCATTGGAAAGATCACCTGCTGGGCATGGACCATCTGCGCGACGGGATCGGCCTGCGCGGGTATGGACAAAAAGACCCGCTGATCGAATACAAGCGCGAAGGCTTCGACATGTTTTCCGGCATGATGGACCGCATCAAGTCGGATGTGCTGGAGCGGATGTTCCGGGTGCAGGCCGTCAGGGGCGAGCAACCCCCGCCGCCACATCCAGAACCAGTCCTGCCACCTCGCATGGTGCTCAATCGCAGCGACGAACCGACTCCGCAAATCGCCCAACACCCAGCCGACAAGGTCGGTCGCAACGATCCCTGCCCTTGCGGAAGCGGCAAGAAATTCAAAAAGTGTCACGGAACGTAGTCCGAGAGCCCGTGGGCAGAAGCCTCTAACTTCTGGCTCCCGGCAACGTCCTTAACTTCCATTTTCTGCTATCGTCCCGGGTCTTTTCGCCTTGACTTGCCGCTGAACCAGCGGATAATCTAACCCCCTCTTTTCCCTAAAGAATCCGGTAGAAGAGCGGTTTCTTGCGTCGACGCTTGAAACGCGGCCCGACTACCGACAAGGGTGGTGTCACTTTGAGCACCGGGCATCCACAACTTCTGGCGGAGATCAGGGCTGAAATTGCCGCGACCGGTCCGATTTCATTCGCCCGCTTTATGGACCTGGCGCTGTACCATCCGCGATTCGGCTACTACGTTCGCCCGGTCGACGACCCGACCAAGGAACGCATTGGATGGTCGGGTGACTTCTATACCAGCTCGGATGTGCACCCGATTCTGGGGCAGGCCCTGGCCAAGCAGGCACAGCAACTCGATGCTCTCCTCGGTCATCCGGATCCGTTCACGGTTGTGGAAATGGGACCCGGCAAGGGTTTGCTGGCGCGAGATTTCCTGGCCACCTGCCAGAACGCTCCCGCCGACCTCGGACGCCGCCTCCGTTATATTTTGATCGAACGCAGCGCGGCGATGCGCACCTTGCAACAGAACTACCTCGCCCCATGGGTTGGACAAACCGGCCATGTGACCTGGATCGATCGCCTGGAGGATCTGCCGACGGACAGCATTACCGGCCTCTTTTTTTCCAATGAGCTGGTGGATGCGTTTCCCGTGCACCGCATCGCGGTGATCGACGGGAAGCTACAAGAAATATATGTCGACTGGCGTGAAGATCGATTCACCGAAGTCTACCGTCCCCTGTCAGCCGAGCTGGCGGCTTATGTGCGAGAAGGTGCTATTACCCTGCCGGAGGGATATCGAACTGAGATCAACCTCGCCGCGACTCGTTGGATGAAACAGGTGGCGCAGGTGATGGCTCGCGGCGTTGTCATGACGATCGATTACGGCCACACCGCCGACGATCTCTACGGACCGGATCGAAAAACCGGCACGTTTCTCTGTTACTACAACCAAACTACCACGGAAGATGCGTTTGACCGAGTGGGTGAGCAGGACATGACCGCACATGTGGACTTTACTGCCTTGGCGAGGGTGGGCCAGGCGGCAGGATTGGAGGTGACCGGGTTTACGAATCAAATGAGTTTCTTGATCGGCCTGGGCGCCGAGCAATTACTGGAGTCGCTCCAGCCGGAATCACCGGAATTTTTTGCCGCCATTCACCTCCTACGACCGGAGGGCATGGGACGGACTTTCAAGGTCCTGGTCCAGCATACGAACATGGCCAAGCCGGAACTGGATGGATTGAAGTTTCAGCCGTTTTTCGGGTCGATTTTGGCCGCGCAATCGGCCGCCTAGCAGAGAGCCAGCAAGGAATGATGGGTATCGTGACAGGCAGCATGTCAGACGTCACCATTCGCTCGTCCCTGGTGTGCCATGGGTAGCGAAGCGGTTCCGCTGAATTACATCCCGATTCTGATTTTTATGGTGATCGCGGTCGCCTTCGGCGCGGTCCAGTTGCTCCTCGGAAGAATTGTCCGGCCGAGCCGCCCGTATCGCGCCAAGCTTGCGCCCTACGAGAGCGGCAGCCCGTTGTTTTCGGATGCCCGTGTTCAATTTCCGATTCGGTATTACATCATTGCGATGCTCTTCGTGATTTTCGACATCGAAATCGTGTTTATGTTTCCATGGGCCGTGGCGTTCAAGAAGCTGGGGTTGGTAGGGTTAATCGAGATGGGCGTGTTTATCGCCATCCTGATCGTCGGGTTCTGGTATGCCTGGAAAAAAGGGGCGTTGGAATGGGACTGAGCTATGGGCGTTGGAAAAGGAGCAGCCGGCATCGGACCTACACCGGACACCGCCGGCTCACCGCCTCGCCGGCGTGCGCAAACATGACGCTCATTACTCTTCGCGTCGCGCACCTCGCGGAACGCGCGCCTGGGAAGGCCTCGTTCGACGCGCGCAGTGAAGGGCAGACCGCTCATCCCCTCCAACTGGGGAGAGAAAGGAACAGGCTGTGAGTTTTTTAGAGCGCCAGCTCGATGCCAATATCATGACGACGAATCTCGATGCCCTCGTCTGTTGGGCGCGCAAGTCTTCCTTGTGGCCCATGACGTTCGGCTTGGCCTGTTGCGCCATCGAGATGATCGCGAGCGTGTCCTCGCGCTACGACATCGACCGTTTCGGCGCGGGTGTCTTCCGCGCGTCGCCTCGCCAATCAGACTTGATGATCGTGGCGGGAACCGTCTGCCGAAAGATGGCGCCGGTCATCCGCCGGATCTACGATCAGATGCCGGAGCCGCGTTATGTGATCTCCATGGGATCCTGCGCCACATCCGGCAATCACTACAACAGCTACGCGGTGGTCCAGGGAGTCGACCAGATCATTCCGGTCGACGTGTATATTGCCGGTTGCCCCCCTCGCCCGGAAGCGTTGCTGGACGGCCTCCTGAAACTGCAGCAAAAGATCCAGCGCGAGCGAGTATTCGTGAAGTAACTCGAGGAAGATGCAACCGCTGCTTGAACGACTGATGACCGCCTTTCCCGACGCCATCCGAGGCGTGGAGGTGGATACCGCTCGAAATGAGGTGACGGCTCGCGTGGCCGCCGCGCGGATCGTCGATATTGCGCGCTGGCTTCACGATACGCCCGACGCGTCGTTCGACCATATCACCGACATTTGCGCGGTGGATTATCCCGACGATCCGGAACGCTTTGAAGTCGTGTACCAACTGCTCTCACTGCCGCATCGGCGGCGCATTAGGGTCAAGGCTCGCGTCACTGAAGACGCTCCGGAAATTGCCTCGGTCACCGGCATCTGGAAAGGCGCCGAGTTCATGGAGCGTGAGGTCTACGATCTCATGGGCATTACCTTCGTGGGGCATCCCGATCTTCGGCGCATCCTGTTGCCGGAAGACTATGAGGAAGGCCATCCGCTTCGAAAAGATTTCCCGACCGAAGGGCGCGGCTGGCGCAGTTCTTTTCCATTCATTCCTCGCCTGGATGAAGCACCCGAGGAGCAAACGGAAGGGGAGATTCCCGACAAAGAGAAACAGGCCTTCCTTGCGACCGCACCGATAGGAGGCACACGCCGCCGCGAAGAGTTACTGCTGAACATGGGGCCGCAACACCCCAGTACGCACGGCGTGCTCCGAGTGGTGTTGGAGTTGGACGGCGAGCGGATCGTGAAGGCCACGCCGGACCTTGGGTATCTGCACCGGGGAGTCGAGAAGCTGGCCGAAGGCCTCCACTATATGCAGATCATCCCGCACACCGACCGGCTCGATTATGTGTGCGCCATGACGAATAACTACGCGTACGTACGCACGGTAGAGAAACTGCTGGATATCACGATACCTGAACGAGCGGAATATGTCCGCACCATCGTCGCGGAGATGCAGCGGATCGTTGGGCACTTGTTCTGGCTGGGCACTCAAGCTCTCGACATCGGGGCCATGACCGTGTTCTTTTGGACTTTTCGGGAGCGCGAAGTGCTCCTGGATATGTTCGAAAAACTGTGCGGCGCGCGCTTGACGTTGAATTACTACCGCATCGGCGGAGTGGACAGTGATTTTACTCCTGATCTCGTGGCTCGGCTGAAAGCGTTTCTGCTCACATTCCCGGACAAGGTCAGTGAGTACAACCAGCTCCTCATGTCCAATCGGATTTGGGTGGGACGAACGAGAAACGTGGCTGTGATTTCAGCGGAAGACGCGATCAATTTTGGGCTCACTGGCCCCACGCTGCGCGGATCAGGCGTGGACTACGACGTGCGCAAGTACGAACCATATGGAGTCTATGACAAGGTCGAATGGGAAGTGCCCGTCGGCAAACAGGGCGATACCTACGATCGCTACTGGGTTCGCATGGAGGAGCTGCGGCAAAGCGCGCGCATCATCGCGCAGTGCCTCGACCAGATGCCGGAGGGGCCGATCATGGCGGATGTACCGCACGTGATTCCGCCGCCCAAGGCCAAGGTCATGCGCGACATGGAGAGCCTGATTCACCACTTCATTATTTTCACGCAGGGCTTCAAGCCGCCGAAGGGCGAGACTTATTGCGGCACGGAAGTGCCCAAGGGCGAGCTCGGCTTCTTCATCGTCAGTGACGGAAGCCCTCGGCCCTACCGAATGAAAATACGCGCCCCATCTTTCATTCATATGGGCGCGTTCGATCACATGGCCCGCGGGTATTTGATCTCGGACATCATCACAATCTTCGGGACCTACGACATCGTGATGGGAGAATGTGATAGATGAACGCGAGGGTCTATAGCGCCTCCTTGCTCGCAGATCGCGCACGATCAGAATGTGCTCGCTCGATGCGCGCACTTGGAGGCGCCATACACCCTGCATTTCTAGGCCTGTGGGGGGTACTTGCGGACGCGCGCACGTTGGAACACCAAGGCTCAGTCCTCCTCTGGTAGAAGAAAGATGTTGAAGGAACAGTACAAAGACGAAATTGCTGAGATCTTAGCTCGCTATCCGGTGAAGCGGTCGGCACTGCTGCCCCTGCTGTATCTCGCCCAACGAGACCAGGGCTATCTCACGGAATCAGCCATGCAGGAAATCGCGGGGATATTGAAGCTGACCCCGCCGCAGGTGTATGAGACAGCCACGTTTTATACGATGTTGAACCTGAAGCCGGTGGGCAAGTTCCACATTCAGGTCTGCAAATCGTTGATGTGCGCGCTGGTCGGTTCGGATACCCTCATCGGCTGGATCGGCACGAAGCTGGGCATCAAACCAGGCGAGACGACGGCGGACAGATTGTTCACGTTGAGCGCCGTGGAATGCCTGGCTGCCTGCGGGACCGCCCCGATGATGCAGATCAACGATGACTACTATGAACGGCTGACCGAGGCCAAACTCGATCGCATCCTGGCCGATTTGCGAGAGACCGGCGCTTCGCCCCTGAAGACCGGTCCCTTCATGTGGCCGGAACCGAGCGGAACAAGATGATAGGAGCATATGGCTGATGGCTTATGGCACAAACAAGTCCTCTGCCTTTTGCTATAGGCCATACGCTATAAGCCATTAGCTCTTTGCACGAAATCTCATGACCAACTACGAACCGATTCTTCTCAAAAATATGCTGCAACCCGGCTATACGGGTTCTCTGGCCGACTACGAGCGCGCCGGCGGATACCAGGCGCTACGGAAAGTGGTCGGGAAGGTCAGCCCTGCGGATGTGACGGCCACGGTCATGAAGTCGGGGTTGCGCGGACGCGGCGGTGCGGGATTTCCAACCGGGGTCAAATGGGGATTTCTTCCCAAGGACTACCAAGGGCCGCGCTACCTCTGCTGCAATGCCGACGAGAGTGAGCCCGGCACCTTCAAAGATCGCCAGCTGATCGAACGTGATCCGCACCAACTGATCGAGGGTATTGTGATCGCCTGTTACGCGATCGGCGCCGCCAGTTCCTACATTTATATTCGCGGCGAATTCGTCCTCGGGGCCAAGATCCTTGAACATGCGCTCGCAGAAGCCCGCGCCGCCGGTTATGTCGGCAAGAATATTCTCGGCGGCAACAGCACCATCGACGTCTGGGTCCACCGCGGCGCCGGCGCCTATATTTGCGGCGAGGAAACAGCCCTCCTGGAGTCGCTCGAAGGCAAGCGCGGCCTCCCACGCGTCAAGCCGCCGTTCCCGGCTACGCACGGGCTCTATAACAAACCGACCGTGGTGAACAACGTCGAGACCCTGGCCAATCTGCCGCACATCATGACCCGCGGCGCCGAATGGTTCGCCTCGATCGGCTCGCCGCCGAAGAGCACCGGCACCCGGGTCTTTTGCGTGAGCGGCCATGTCGCGCGGCCGGGCAATTACGAAGTCCCGATGGGGATCACCTTCCGGGAGTTGATCTACGAACAAGCCGGCGGCATGCGGTCGGATAAGAAGCTCAAGGCCTTCATTCCAGGCGGCGCGTCCGCGCCCTTTCTGACCCCCGATCACTTGGACGTCAAATTGGATTTCGAATCGGTGGCGCAGGCTGGATCGATGTTGGGCTCAGGCGGTGTCACGGTGATGGAAGAAGGCACCGATATGGTGTGGGCCGCGTTGCGCCTGATGGAGTTTTTCTATCACGAGTCTTGCGGCAAGTGCACTCCTTGCCGGGAGGGCAGTTCGTGGCTCGTGCAGACCATGCGCAGGATCATGAATAAGCGCGGGCAGATGTCAGACCTTGAAACCCTGACTGACCTGTGCAAAAACATCGCCGGACGCACGGTGTGCGCCTTCGGTGATGCCGAGGTGTCCCCGATTATGAGCACGCTCAAACATTGGCGGCACGAGTATGTCACGTTGATTCATGCCGCCGAGACGGCAAACTTGATACGACCTGAGCCGGTCGGAACGAGAAAGTAGCATGGAGTCCTGTGCTGACGTGTTGCCGGAGAAGTCTGAGCGAGCCCCATTGCTTGGTGCGCTTTTCCACATGAACCCGTCGGCACCTCAGGAAATGTAGTTTGACTATGGCTGATCCAACACCAGAAACAGTTCGCCTCACGATCGACGGCACCACGGTTGCGGTCCCCAAAGGCACGCTCGTCATCGAAGCGGCCCGGCGCGTGGGCGTGATGATTCCGCATTTCTGTTACCACCCAAAACTGAAGCCGGACGCGAACTGCCGGATGTGCCTCGTCGAAGTCGAGAAGATGCCGAAACTGCAGACCGCCTGCAGCACCCCGGTCGCCGAAGGCATGGCCGTGCGCACCGCCACCACCGTCGTGGACGATGCCCACAAATCGGTCTTGGAATTCATCTTGGCGAATCACCCGCTCGATTGTCCGGTGTGCGACCAGGGCGGCAAGTGCGACCTGCAGGACTTCTCGCATCAATACACGCCGACGACCAGCCGATTTACGGAAACCAAGCGCATCTTCCAGAAAGAATACTTCAGCCCGCTCATTGAAACGCAGATGAACCGCTGCGTGCAATGTTTGCGCTGTGTCCGGTATTGCGACGAAGTCATGGACGTCAAGGCGCTGGCCCCGGTCGGACGCGGCACCATGACCGAGATCAAGCATTTCGCCGCCCATCAGCTCGATTGCGAGTTTTGCGGCGGCTGCATCCAGATCTGTCCGGTCGGCGCCATTACCAGCCGGCTATCCATGTACGAATACCGCCCCTGGATGCTCAAACGGGCCGATACCATTTGCACCTTTTGCGGCGATGGCTGTCGGATCAC
>JBDTWG010000088.1:0-11441 GCA_040006855.1 Nitrospira sp. | reverse complement strand
CACGAAGGAACGTCTCACGCCTGAAGCTTACTTGCATAATTGAATATAGTGAAGCGGATAGTAAAATTCTCTTGTCATGTCCCTTCCGGCGATACCTCAGATTGACATGAAAAATTACCTATGTGCGAAGTCGCACCCGTGCGGATGAGCGAAACTGCACGGTCACGAAAGGAAGCATGACGAGGGACGTTGCCACCCGGCACGGCGAGGAGAAGAGATTGAGGACCTCAGCGATTCCGGAAACCAAGACGCGGTCGTCCACGCTTCAAAGAGTCTGTTAGCGGGAAGACGTCATCACCTCCTTGCCCCTTGTCATAACGACGAGGCAGAGGAGGCCCAGCAGGATCCACACCAATTCTCGAAAGCGTCGCAACAGCGCAAACGTGATGCCCGTGACTTCCCCGTAGCCGAAGGCCGTCAATAGGAAAAGGTTGCCCGCATCTTGAGCGCCCAAGCTGCCGGGAATGAAAAATGTTCCGCCCTTGATAAACACCGAGAGCGCGCCGATCGCGACGGCAGACAACAGGGTGATGGGTTGTCCCAGGCATAGAATCATGACGAACACTTCCAAGGCCTCGGCCAACCATCCGAGAAGGAACAGCCCCGTGGATATGAGGAACGCCGACCGCTGCTGCGCATAGAAGTGTGCGATGGTGCGATCCAATTCGAGTAGCTGGTGCTCCCGCGCTTCCAAAAACTGCAGTCGCAGGCCGATGCGGCGCAGAACCTTCAGAATCCAGGCGAACATGCCCTGCCGCTGAACGATGACAAACGCGCCGACTCCGAACACCAGCAGTCCCACGCTGACCAAACCGGCTGTGATGGTCTGTCCGGCCGATCCCTCGGAGCCCAACAACCAAAACCCTAACCCAATCCCGGCGAGGATGAAGAGAATTTGAGCGATGGTCATCGTCGTTTTCGCCGTCACCACCGACGCCAACCCTTCCACAAACGGGACACCCTGTCGTTTGAGCAGGTACGCCTTGAGCGGCTCGCCGCCCACATAGGCCGTGGGCGTGGTCATGTTCACAACTTCCCCAGCCGTGCGAATTGCCAGCACCCGCCAAAACGGCACATCCTTCGCCCAGGCGCCGAGCGTCACACGCCAGCCGTAGGCTTCAAGCACATACATGAGAAGGGACGGCAGAAGGATCGCCGCCATCGCGGTAGGACCCAGTTGAGTGACTGCGGCATAGATCCGCTCGATGCCGATATGCCAGACCAGGAGAGAGAGCGTCAGCGCCCCGAGGGAAAAGAGGGCCGCTTTAAGCACGGGCCTGTGCCGAAGGTCGCATGACCCACACCATCAACAACCAAAACACCGTTGAGCCGAGCGCGGCCATCCACAGAAACCAGTCGAGCTTGTCCAATATCGCGAAGAGGAACACCACCACGGAAAAATCTCGGCTCGCCACATTCTTCAAGATGAAATCGGACCAGGCTGCCTGCTTCGGTGTGTTCCAGCCGCGCGTGGCGCCGATTTTTTGCGCCTTCGTGACCAACCAGAACGACATCGCATTGCCCAACACCGCCGCGCCACCGAGCGCCACGGGTACCCAGGCACCGTCCGTCCCAGCCTGCCGGAGGTAGGCCCCACATGCAATTCCGGCAAAGATGGCGATATGCACCACATTGTCCATGGCGATATCCAGCCAGGCGCCGAACGGCGATTCGGTAAACGTCAGACGGGCCACCTCGCCGTCACAGCAATCGATGACCGCCGCCAATTGAAACAACAACGCGGCGATGATCCCGGCTTGGTAGGTTCCCCAACCGAAGCCGAGAGCCGAAAGCAGCCCGACCGTCGTCGCAACCATGGTGATCGTATTGGGCGAACATTTCATCCATAGGAAGGCTCTCGTGAGCAGACGCGAGAAGGTTCGATTGAAATACCGATCGACAAACCCTTCAGCCTCTCCCTTGAGCGAGCGAAAGAGGGTGCGCTCGGCGATCCCGACACTCGCCTGGTCCCACACATCGCGATACCAGAGACCAGCATGAGAGGTAGCGGCCACGACCCGCACGCGTCCTTCCGCCGCCGCCCGCTCCAGCCAGCGACGCACGGGAACCATGCCCAGCCGGTCCGTTACGTCACCACTCGCAGCGGACGCCGTCCCGTTGGGCGGATTCAGGATGCTCGCCGGCAAGACCACCAAATCAGCCGCCACCTGATGGCGTTCATCGGCAGTGTGGTGGTGAAAAGAAATGAGCCGGCCTTCTTCAAACGCCACGGCCGGGTTTCGCCGACCTATAGCCGGTGCGACCGAACCGGCTTCCCGCGTTACGACCACCGCTTCCCCATCCCGCACCGTCTGCCGCAAGTGTTCGATCAGCCGTTTCGAAAACACCGCCTGCACTCCGGCGATCAAACAGAAACCCGGCACCTCAGTCGCGAGCGATTCCCAGGTGCGCGGATCATCGAGCGGGAACTCCCGAACCGGCATCCATCGGACCGGAATCGTGACCCGTGCCCCCCGCGCCAGCGTATGTTTCAACAACTCTTCATCGGCGCCCGCCAGGACGATGAGTTGGCGAATGCCCGCCCGTTGCAAGGTGAGCACCGTGCGTTGAAACAGACTCAGCCCTCCGATGAGAGTGAGCGGGCCGACGTCCGTCAATCCACGCCCAAGACGATCGCCGAACAGACCTGCGCCCGGCAACAGAATGGCCGTGCTCAATCCCTGTAATTCAGCCCCGCGTTGTAGGGTGCTTTCGCTCATGACAGCCAGTGTCTCGCGGAGATTTAGAGCCGCGGCAAAATCTCGCGCTCGGCCCGCGTAATATCCTCGGGGAAGTCGATCTCAGTCCAAGGCAGTCCACCGATTTTCTCATGCCCGACTTTCACGTCCTGAAAATACTGCAGCAACCCGTCTTCGTATTCCATCTCCCAGCGGCCTTGATCGATGTAGCCTTTGAGCGAGCCGATCACGTGCGCGGTATCGGCTCGACGCACCTTCAGAAATCCGACGCCCTCTCCGGCGACATCGTACCGCTCCGGCAGTTTTTTGCTCAAGGCAATCACCCGTCCACCCGCAACCACCACCATGCATTCCTCGCCGGTCTGCTTCACCGTGTCATCCATCAGCAGACAATTCGTGAAGGGAGAGGCCACCAGACAGCGCAGAATCTCACGATGGAACAACACATCCGCATCCATGATCACCACGTCGTCGGAGAGCGCCGAGCGGGCGATCCACAGCGACGAAATACTGCCGCGGTGGAACTCCTCGTTCACAAGATAAGAAATGCTCACCCCCCGGTGTTGCGTGCCCACCGCGGCCCGAATCATCTCCTGCTTGTAGCCGACGACAATGGTGACGTCCCGGATCTGGAGGCTGGCCAGCACCTCGAGATAGCGGGACAACAGCGTCTGCCCCCCGATCTCGATCAAACATTTCGGCTTATGCTGTGTGACCGGCCAGAGGCGTTTACCGACTCCGGCGGCCAGGATGACGGCTCTCATGTATGCACGACAGCGCCTGCAAGCACCTGCTCGAAGGCTGCGAGAAATCCCTGAATGTTCGGTCCTGTCAGGGCGCCCATATTGGCAATGCGGAAGATCTTCGACTCCAATTGCCCCTGTCCGGCATAAATGACATAGCCACGCGCCTTCAGTTGATCATGCAATGCCGCGTAGGTGATGCCAGGAGGAAGATGAAACGCCGTGATCGTGTTCGATTGACATTCCGGCGGCAGCAACGTCTTCACGCCCAACTGCCCCAGGCGTTCCCGGATCCTTGCGGCGGTGTGCTTATACCGCTGCATGCGATTGGCGACGCCCTCCTCCAGCAACTCGTTCAACGCCTCTTCAAACGCATAATAGACTTGAACAGCGGGGGTAAAGGGCACGGTCCCTTTGCCTTGATCGTCGACATAGTGGGTCATGTGGAGATACCACGATCGCTTGGGATACCCGCGCATCCGCTCCAGAAACCCCTTGCGGAGCAGGACGAACGAGACACCGGGGAAGCCTTGGATACACTTGCCGGCTGTGCCCGCCACCATATAGATGTGCGACCCGGCAATATCGATCGGCTCTCCCCCGAGACCGCTCACGGAATCGACCACAAACACGCGGTTCTGACTATCGACAACCTCGGCAATCTCTTTGATGGGATTGATCAACCCGGTGGTCGTCTCGTGATGCACCATCGCCACGGCATGCACTTCGGGGTGCTGGCGTAATGCCAATCGTACTCGCTCGGGATCCGGCTTGATATGCCACTCCGACTTCAGTTCAGAGACGCCGAGTCGATGCAGGCCGATCATGCTGGAAAGCCGCTCGCCGTAGACCCCGTTGTTGAGGACGAGCATGCGCTTCCCGGTCGGAAGACAGGACATGACCGCCGACTCCACCGCGGCGGTGCCCGAGCCGGTCAGTATGACCGCCACATAGTCGGCCTCGGCCCCGGGCACGAAGGCCGTCAGTAATTTTTGTTGAATGCGGCACAAGAGGTCGGAGAACTCGGATTCTCGGTGACAGATATCAGGGCGCATCAACGCCTGCCGCACCCGTTCGCTCACGTTCACCGGACCTGGATTCAAAAGTATCATGTTCAATGCCTCAGGCTGTGGATCGGGACTGAGCGGAGCGGCCCCACACATCGCACTCAGCACATGGGTGCTATTCTATGGCTTTCATGAATCGAGCGGTGATGGCCGGCGGCTCATGAAGGACCCGGCCGGCATCCTCGACGAATTCATTGACCTTGACCAACAACATGCTCGGTCCGTCTTTTTTCAACAGGTCCTTAAATTCATACAGGAGATCATCCCGATCGAGCACCCGCTCGACATGCACATATCCTGCAGCCTTCGCCACTTTCTCCAGCGGCACCACGTTCGAGATGGTCGGCTGATTGCCGGTCGATCCGTACACTTCATTGTCGAAGACGACATGAATGAAATTCTTCGGCTTCAGGGCCCCCACCGACGCCAGAGTCCCCATCCCCATGAGCACATTGCCGTCGCCATCAAAGACGATGACTTGCTTGGCAGGCTTGGACAATGCCACACCGAGCCCAATCGCCGCAGCATTTCCCATTGACCCGATCATATAAAAATGGGTCGGCCGATCGGCGATCTTGTGCGCTTCACGAGAGGGAAAGCCATTACAAATAATAACCGGCTGATCGGTCAATAATTCCAGCAATACCGCCATGGCCTGCGCCCGGCTCTGCATAGTGCCTTCTTCCGGCCTCATGGGTGGAGTCCTCTGACGATGCTTTTCTTAATCACGAGCGCAAGCGGAACCCGCTGTTGCATAAAGGTCTGGCCGACCCATCGGAGATCGTCCGTCATCGTCTGTTCCGACAGGATGCGGTGGGGAATTTTCATGGTATCGAGCAAGGGCAGCATCGTCTCGCCCATCACGAGGTGCTCCGGCGCATCGTTGCCTTGGAACCCCCGCCACGACACGAGCAAGATGCAGGGCTGCCGATACATCATATTCAAGGAAATGAGCGTATTCAGAGAAGTGCCGAGCCCTGAATTCTGCATGAGTACGGCGGGAATCTTCCCAGCCATATAGGCGCCCGCGGCCATGGCGACCGCTTCATCTTCACGCACCGCAGGGGTGTACACTTTACGCGTCATCAGTTCTTCTATGATCCCGCCCAGGATGGAGTCGGGCACGCCCGTGAAAAAATTCACGCCCATATCCTGGAGCGCTTGCACAAATACGTCGCTGTCGATCATGAACGCGCCTCTATTGCCCGAATGATACGCACAAGAGGCGCATTATAGCCAAGGGGTCCTTCATTCACAAGAACGGCGCCGAAGAGTTGCCGTCATCGAGACAACCATGGTAGCGTGCCGGACGAGACTTTCGACCATGCCCTACGCCTCTTCGATATGGTCAGTCATCCGCGTCATCGGCCGCGTCTTGGTGCTCGGTGCGCTCTTGGCCGCCTATACCGGACCGGCGTTGGCCATCACCATGGCCAACGATCCGCACGGGTTCCAACAGATTCCATGGGGCGTGCCGCTCGCCGACATCCCGGAACTCATCGTCACCCGCACCAATTCGCATACCACCGATTACGAATTCCGCGATCGCCCCCCGGTCTATGCCGACATCCCGGTCGAAAGCCTGCAGCTCTCGACGGTCGATGCCCAATTCGCTCGGGTCACGGTTCGCTATCGTGGCGCGCAAACTCACGCGAGGATGCTGCAATTTCTCGAACATGCATATGGCGTGATCGAGCGCCTTCCCGGACAGATGATGCGAGGCCTCAATCAGCAATATACCTGGCGCGGCCCGGATACGGAAATCAGTCTCACCTATGAAGCCAACCGGGACCGTGGATTTGTATTCATTGAAAGCCGCAACCTGGCGCCTCGATTCCAGGATCGGATCGCAGACACGGCGGAGTAGTATGCGCAAACGGGTCCTCACTCCTCGCACACCTTGGACGGTCCTTACTCGAATCGTGATGCTAGCCATGTGGCTTCCAGTGGCTGCCGCGCTGGCCGTCCCCATGCAGCATGATTCGAATGGCTTCGAGGGCATTCCCTGGGGGGCGGCCTTCTCGGAATCCGACACGTTCGTCAAGATTGAAGACAGTGGCCGGGTGCAGACGTACGAGCTCAAAGGGACGGCTCCGACATTGGGACCGGCCGCGGTCGATTCCATGCGATTCAGCACGATCGACGGCAAATTTGCGCGCGTCATGGTGCGGTACAGCGGCAAGGAAGCACACGACCGCATCTTGGGTTTCCTCCAGCAGCAATTCGGCCCGCTGGACCGGACTCCCGGCCAGGTTGCCGGGGGCGTCGTGAAGTTTTTTGATTGGCAAGGCGCCGACAGCGAGATCATCCTGCGTTACGACGTCCGCACCAGCCAGGGGGTCATCTTCTTTGAGAGTCAGGTCTTCCGCAGCCAATTCAATGAGAGCGCCTCACCCGCGCCATAAGGAGGCGCCGGCCGAAAGCGAACCGTGGACCTGGGCAGACATAACCAAGGCCCCATGGCTTGAATGGGCCTCTTCAACTTCATTTCTTCATCTCCTTGTCTCGCCTTTCAGTCACGTGATAGCTTCATGGTGAGTGACTACTCACTCACCTAACCAGGACGATATGAACCCAACGACGTCACTTTCGCGCAGCCCCAGCCGGGATCGCCAGGCCAGCCTGATCGCATCCGCCGCCGCCTTGTTCGCCGCGAAAGGCTTCAAGGGCACGACGACGAAGGAAATCGCTCGTGCCGCCGGCATCAGCGAAGCCCTGGTGTTCAAGTATTTCCCGACCAAACGAGCCCTGTACGCGGCGATCCTCGCTGAGAAAGCCCCGCTCAGCGAACTTCTCGGCGCCGTCGAGCAGGTTGCGCGCAAGCGTGACGACTATGGCGTCTTTACGCTCATCGCCGGCTATCGCATCCGCCCTGGCGCCGACCCTACGATGCTACGGCTGCTGCTCTTCAGCGCATTGGAAGGCCACGAATTGGCCGACATGTTTTTCGGCAAACAACACCGCGTATTTTACGAATATCTCGCCGGATACATTCAGGCCAGGATTGAGGAAGGCGCCTTCCGAAAAACCGATCCACTGCTGGCCGCACGGGCGTTTATCGGCATGGTCGTCCACCATCGTCTGCTGCATGAAATCTTCGAGGTGCCGCTACATTGCTCGCACCAGGAAATCGTGGCCGCGTATGTCGAGCTGTTCCTTCAGGGCCTGGCAACACCTTCCAGCAGCAAACCGCGAGGACTGTCCCGTGTCCGGTAATCCCCTCAAACGCCACCCGATTGTCATCCTGGGAGTCATTCTTTTCTTCGCCGTCACGGCCCTGATCGTATTTCGACTCAGCAGCGGAGCCAAGACCGACGCTCGAAAAAACCGCGTTCTCACCGTCGGCACCATGAGCCCGATCAAGCAAGACTTGGACGTGCGACTGACCTACACGGCCGACCTCATCCCCAACCAACTCGTGAACATCTTCTCCCGAGTGGACGGCTACATCGCCAAGATTTACGTGGACAAGGGCGACTTGGTGAAGGCCAATCAACTGCTGGTCGAAATCGATCACACCGACTACGTCCATGCGGTCAACCAAGCCAAAGCCAACCTGCTGTCCGCGAAGGCAAAGGTCGCTCAGCAAGACGCCGCCGTGCGCAACGCGGCGCTGACGCTGGATCGCATGCAGGCATTGATTAAGGACCAGTTTGTGTCGCAGCAAGATCTGGATACGGCCGAGGTGAACCGCGACGCGGCACTCGCCATGCAAGACTCCTTGCGCGCCCAGGTTCAACAGATGGCGGTGGCACTGGCCCAAGCCGAAACCAACCTGACCTACGCCTCCATCCGCGCGCCATTTGCCGGGTATATTGCGGAACGCAATCTCGATCCGGGCGCGTATGTGAGCGGCACGACCGCCAGCACCTCCACGATGTCCCGCGGGATCCTCAGCGTCCATGACGTTGAAACCGTCCGCACCCTCATCGAGGTCGTAGAGAAAGACGTGCCTCTGATAAAGATCGGGCAACGCGCGGATGTCCGTGCCGAAGCCTATCCGAATGAGGTGTTTGCCGGCACGGTCACCCGCATCGTGCAAGCGTTGAACCGCGCCACCCGCACGATGACCGTCGAAGTCGATCTCCCCAACAAGGATCACCGTCTCAAGGGCGGAATGTTCGCCCGTGTCGAGGTCCTCGTCGGCATGCACCCGCAGGCAGTTCAGATTCCGCTGGATGCGGTGAGCCGGCTGGAGGAGTCGCAATATGTGTATGTCGTCAAGGACGGAAAAGCGCATCAGGTTCCGGTCCAACTGGGGACGCGTGTGGAAAACCGCGTCGAGGTTGTGAAGGGGCTGAACGGGGACGAACAACTCATCGTCTCCGGGAAAGATCTGGTCAGCGAGGGCGCGACCGTGCAAGTCCAACCAGTTGAAGCCGTGAGGCGTGACGGGTAGGGGTGAGGAATGAAACCGATGGACACCCAGGGATCTTCGCTCAATCGATCGAATCGTCCTCCTCACGCCTGACGCCTTCATCATTATGTGGCTGACACTTCTCGCACTTCGTAACCGTATCGGCATCCTGATGCTGTCCCTGGCCATGGTCATTCTGGGGGCCACGTCCCTCGAACGCCTTCCCGTCGATCTCTTCCCCAATATTCAGGTGCCGGTCGCCTTTGTCGGCGTCATTTATAAAGGGGCTCCCCCGCTCGATATTGAACAGAGCGTGGTGTATCCGATTGAAAAGGCCGTCAGTTCCGCTTCGAACGTCGAACACGTTGAGTCGTTCGCGAAGCAAGGCATTGGGGCGGTTCAGATCTGGTTCAACTGGGGCGCGGATATCAACGTGGGGCAAATGGAAGTGATGCAACGCATCACCCAGATCCTCAACAGCCTGCCGCCCGGTATTCTGCAACCGTTCATCGTCAAGTTCGATGTCTCCAATATTCCCGTCGCCATCGTCACGGCCGCGGGCGGAGACCTCGACGAGCGGGGACTTTACGATCTCGCCTATAACACCATCGCGCCGCAGATCGAACAAATCGCGAACGTCGCGGCCGCCACAGTCGAAGGCGGAAAAATTCGTCAGATCAACATCAACTTGGACCCGGCATTGTTGCAGGCGCGCGGACTCTCCATCCTCGACGTGGTCAAGGCCGTCAAAGCCTCCAACCTGATTCTCCCCTCAGGCGACATCAAAGCTGGCAACCTCGACTACAACGTGTTCACGAACACGCAGTTCAAGACGGTAGAGCCGATTAACGACGTCGTAGTCAAGATCGATCCGCGAGGCAATCCCGTGCGGGTGCGCGACGTCGGCGTATTGACGGATTCCTCAGACATCCAAACCAACGTGGTCCGCACCGACGGCAAACGCTCCGTCTATCTCCGCGTCAACAAACAGCCGATTGCGAACACGGTGGAAGTGGTCGATGCCTTGCGGAAAGCGATCCCCAACATGATCGGCATTCCACCGGGCGTGCAACTGGGCATTTCGTTCGACCAATCCGTCTACATCCGGCAGTCGATCACGAACCTCATCGAGCAAGCCCTCCATGGATCACTGCTCGCCGCGGCGGTCATTCTCCTGTTCCTCAGAAATCTGACCAGCACCCTCATCATCTCGGTCGCCATCCCGCTCTCGATCCTGGTGACCTTTATCGTGCTCTACTTCACGAATCAAACCTTGAACGTCTTTACCATGGGAGGATTGGCGCTCGGCATCGGGCGCCTGGTGGACGACTCCATCGTTGAATTGGAAAATATTCAACGCCACTTGAACGTCGATCGGAACCGGTGGGACGCCATCGTGAATGCGGCCCGCGAAGTCGCCATGCCGATCTTCGCCTCGACGGTGACCACGGTCGTCGTCTTTCTCCCCATGTTTTTCATCGTCGGCATCGCGCGCCTCTTGCTCATTCCGTTGACCCTCACGATCGCCATCGCTTTATTCACATCCTTCTTCGTCTCCCGCACGGTGACCCCGGCGCTCTGTTATCGATTTTTGAAATCGGAACAGGAAGCCCATCGCCACTTGCCAGGCTGGTTCGTGACCATCATGCAATGGAGCCAACGGCGCTATGAGGCGCTCGATGAAGGTTATGAGCGCAGCCTTCGATGGGTCTTGGCCCACCGCCGGACATTGCTGATCTCGGTCGTCGTCATCTTTGTGAGTTCTCTCGCCCTCGTGCCTTTCATCGGGACCGAATTTCTTCCGGTCTCCGATGAAAGCCAATTCCGCATCGTCTTGCGCGGGCCCGTCGGCCAGCGGGTGGAAAAAACCGTCGACCAAGTGGCTGAAGTCGAACGCGTATTGCGGGAAAAGATTCCGCCGGCGGAACTTGAAGCCATTGCGTCCAGCACCGGCGTATTGGCACAGGGGCGTTCGTCGCTGTTCAATCCCAACACCGGGCCACACACCTCGGTCATTTCCGTCTATTTGGTGTCGCCCGACAAGCGACGCCGCACTCAAGTTGAAGTCATGAACGCCGTCCGCCCAGCGATCCTGAAACTCTTCCCCGGCGTGGCAATGTTCTTCGATCCGGGAGGCTTGGTCAAACGAGTGACCAGCTTCGGCTCACAAAAATCTATCGATGTCGAAATTTACGGCTACGACTTTGAAAAAGCCCGTCACGCCATCCAGCAGGTGCAGGACATCATGCACAAAATACCGGGCATGGCGGATATCGAAGTCAGCCGGGAAGAAAACTACCCAGAGGTCAACGTGGTCGTGGACCGAGAGAAGGCGGCCCTGCTCGGCATCAGCGAAACGGACGTCGCCAATGCCGTGCTATTTTCCTTGAACGGCAACGGCCAGACCGACCCGATCATCTTCACCGATCCGCAAAACGGCAATGAGTATTACATCAGCGCCTGGCTCGCGGAAGAACATCGCAAAGACCTGATGGATATCGAAAATGTCCTCTTGACGACCAAAAACGGAGAGCCGGTGCTGCTCAAGAACCTGGCCACACTGAAGCTGAACGCC
>JBDTWG010000087.1:0-11460 GCA_040006855.1 Nitrospira sp. | reverse complement strand
ATGGAGGAGGCACTCGTCGCATGGAAAGAGGCTGCGCAGCTCTACGATCAAGCCGGCCAGGCCAAAAACCATATCCAGGCGCTCTCCTATGCCGCCTACGCCGCCCGCACCTTGGGCCACCTCAACCAGGCCTTCCTGCATCAGGAACTGGCTCTGAACCTCGCGCGCAAGATCGACGATCCAAAATGGCTCACGCTGACCCTTTCGGAGCTTGGCAAAACCTATGTGGCAAGCCATCAATACGACACCGCCTCAGACTATCTGTCACAGGCGGCCGTCATTGCGCAGTCACAGAATCTCGGGGCGCTGTCGGCGGCGCTGCAAAATGATCTCGGTATTGTCCGGGCGTTACAGGGCCAGCTCCCGGAAGCGCTGACCGCGTTTCAAGATAGCGCGACGCGTGCAACGGACGAAGCTCTGCCCGCGCTTGCCGTTCGCGCCCGTGTCAACGCTGCGCGTGTGGCCATTCAATTGAAACGATTTGAGGGGGCGGCGGCGGCCCTGAATGACGCCGGCGCAATTCTTTCCGCAGCGCCGGCCTCGCACGACAAGGCCGATGGGCTCGTCAACCTGGCCTTAGGATATCGCGACCTGGCATCGGTTCAGCCGGACTCTCATGACCGCTCGCTGAGACAGGCTGCGGCCCTGCTGCAAGAGGCAGCCGCGATGGCGGAGACGCCCGGTGATGCGCGCCTGGCCTCTTATGCGTATGGACACCTTGGACATCTCTATGAGCAGGAACGCCGCTTGGAGGAAGCCCTGCAGCTCACTCGACGAGCCATTTTTTCCGCGCAGTCAGCCCGCGCGCCCGAATCGCTGTACCGCTGGCAGTGGCAAAGCGGCCGTCTCCTCACGCGCCTGGGCAAGCTCGATGACGCCTTGTCGTCCTATCAGGAAGCGGCGGGCACCTTGCAACCGATTCGGGCTGAAGTCACCTTTGCTTCCCAAACCTCTCTGGAGCCAGGCCAACAATCCATTCGCTCGCTCTATTTTGAATTGGCCGATCTGCTGTTGCAGCGTGCGGCCTTGATGGGCGATGACCTGCAGGCCGAACCCTATTTGAAGGCGGCCCGCGATGCGATTGAGGCTTACAAGGCGGCCGAACTCCGGGATTATTTCCGGGATGACTGTGTCGACCAGATGCAGGCTCGCATTACCAAACTGGATGCGGTCTCTCCTTCCACGGCTATCATTTACCCAATCATCTTCAGCGATCGCACCGAACTGCTGGTGAGCTTCCCTGACGGCCTCAAGCGGCGTTCCATTCCGGTGACGGCGTCGGCGCTGACTGAGGAGATACGCAGCTTCCGGCGCATGCTCGAAAAGCGAACCACTCGCGAGTACTTGCCCCATGCCCACCGGTTATATGACTGGTTAGTACGGCCCCTTGAAAATGACCTTCGCAGACTCAACGTCACCACGTTGATCTTTGTACCAGACGGACCGCTCCGCACTATCCCCATGTCAGCCCTACATGACGGCAACCGGTTCCTCATCACGCAATACGCCGTCGCGATGACCCCCGGTCTTGATTTGACTGATCCTCAGCCCATCAATCGAGCCAACGTCCAACTCCTGTCCAGCGGGCTTACGAAAGCCGTGCAGGGCTTCCCTCCTCTGCCCCATGTCGCCGAGGAAGTCGGATACATTCACTCGCTGTTTAAGGGAGAGCAACTGCTCGACAAAAACTTTATCGCGCCGCGGATAGAAGCCGAGTTGAAGGATGGCGGCTACACCATCCTCCATATCGCCACGCATGGCCAGTTTGCCACGGACGTCAATCAATCATTTTTGCTGACGTTCGACGATAAACTGACCATGACGCAGTTAGAGCAACTTGTGGGTCTGTTTCGCTTTCGCCAAAATCCGTTGGAGCTCCTCACGTTGAGCGCCTGTCAGACCGGTATCGGGGACGACCGTGCCGCACTTGGGCTTGCCGGCATTGCGGTGAAGGCGGGAGCCAGGAGTGCACTCGCCACGCTCTGGTTCATCAACGATGAGGCGTCGTCGGAACTGGTATCAGAATTTTACCGTCAACTGCATGACGCATCGACATCAAAGGCACGTGCTTTGCAGCTTGCACAGCTAAAGCTACTGTCGGAGGGGCTCTATGAACATCCGGCTTATTGGTCGGCATTTCTGTTATTGAACAATTGGCTGTAACGGCCTCGAAACAAGGGTGACACCGTGGTGATCTGGACATCTCGCTGCAGGGCCCGAAAGGTAGGCGCCGCGCTACTGCTCGCCGCGCTGCTCGTAAGCACCACCGAGGGAGTATCTGAAGTACAGCCGGAAATACCGATCTATAACGCGCCTCATCAGGTCACCCCCCGGGCACGCATTGGCGGAACTTTGAGAGGAAGCAGCGGGGAAGACCCCGCAGTCGCAGCACTGGTTCCTGACCACGTCGGCTTCACCGTCAAGCAACATCCGGCGCTGAATTGGTTTCTCTCCACCCACACGTCGTTACCCATCAGATTCACCCTGATCGATGAGCGATCGATCCGCGCGTTGGTTGAGCAGACTATTACGGCACCGAAACAGGCCGGTGTCCATGCCGTCAAGCTTGAGGATGTCGGCTTCGCCCTGCAGGCGAACGTCCAATACCGCTGGTATATCTCGGTTATCAAAGACACGGACTCGCCCTCACGCGATATCGTGACCGGCGGAATGATTGAGCGTTGTGAATTCAGCGAATGCCTGATGTTGGGCGCCATGACGACCTGTACCGGTGAAGGGGTGACGATGAGCGCCGCGAAGGGCTTTTGGTATGATGCGATGGCCTGTTTATGCGAGCTCATTGATTCCGACCCGACGGATACAGGGCTGCGCAAACAGCGCGCCGCCTTACTCAAGCAAGTGGGCCTCCATGAGGTGGCTGAGTGGGATCTGGCGCAAGCCCATGCGCGCCTGCACGAGTGAGATTCCATAATCATCCCCTCCACTGGTCAGGGAAGATGGTATCTATCAAACTCACACTACTGTTGGTTGTCACGGCCATCTGGTTGGTTTCGTGGCATGGGATCGCCTGGTTTCCGGTGCAGCATCCCCACGGTGACGCGGCCGATCTCGCCACTCCTCCCGAAACGCGTATGCCCCTGTATAATCCGCGGAAGGACTCCGGGCACCGGGCACGTATTGGCGGACAGAGCAGGGGCGGTGAAATGGAAGAGCCTGTGCTGACGGCGTTAGTGCCAGATCATATTGCTTTTACGGTCAAGAATGATCCGGCCCTCTGTTGGTATCTATCCATGCACACCTCTCGACCGATGACCATTACCGTGGTCGATTCACGCGGGATTCGTCCCGTCCTTGAACAATCGCTGCCGTCGCCTGTTCGCGCCGGCATCCATTGCACGAAACCGCATGAGTATGGAGTAGAGTTCAAGGAGCAGGAGGCCTATCGGTGGTTTGTGACACTGGTGGTGGACCCAGACAGGCCGTCACGAGACGTGGTGGCAGGCGGGGTGATCGAGCGGATTTCATTTGATGAAGCCTGCGCCCTCGACATGCCCTGCACCTGGACTGCTTGCAGCAGAGAAGCGGTGTATCGCTATTCCGATTCGGGCTTGTGGTATGACGCTATTTCCTGCCTTCTTCAATTGATCGAGCATGATGATGAGAAGCAGACCTTGCGCCAAATGCTTGATCACCTCTTGCACCAGACCGGGGTTGACCTGCCGAGTTAGGGGCTCCTCGATCCTCCATAGAGATATCTGGATTCTTTCTCCTCAGCCCAGTCGCGCTATCGAATCAGATACACCTAGCATCTGATTCGATACAGTTTCTCCACTGGCACCTCCGCATCGCGAGATGAAATCACTGATTATTATTCTGCTGCAAAACAGAAGTTCGCAAAACCTTTGTACAAATGAGCCGTCGGAGTTCTGGGGATGAGGATGGCATGGCTGTTGCTGAGACGGACATATGAAATATCCGGCAAACCGGCCCAGACGCATGAGGGAAAGGAGCCTGACATGGAACTTATCATGGGAGGCCTACTAATCGGAGTGAGTGGGATGCTGGGGCTCTTAATCGTGGCGGCATGGAAAGATCACGCCCCGCGGCAGATTGAAACCCAACCGCGCCACAGGGGAACATGAGCGTGCAGACCACTTCCCAAGATACTTTTCGCAAGCCATGATCCACTGAAGGAGACACGAAGGGAGGCCCGCATAGTCGCGCCTCTCCCGCAAAGGAGTTGCATCATGAACCGATTTATCTACTTAAGAAGCCCAAAACGCCAGCGAATGACCGTGAGTCTGCCGACGGATCTCCTGGAGCGCATGCGCGATGCCGCCTACTGGACCTCCGGTACCACCATGGCGGGTCTCATCTCATCGGCGCTTGAAGATCTCCTCCATAATCTTGAGTCGCAGAATGGCCGTCCCTTCTCGCCCAGGCTTCAGGACCTAAAATCAGGCCGGCCTCGCGCCAGCAAAACTCATGACACGCCTGTATCTGAAGACATACAGTCTGTATCCAGTCAGATACGCGCCTAGGGCCGGCCCTGTGTCATTGTGCCCTTACTGCGAAGAGACCTCGAGGACCGCCTAAATTCCCGCCGAATACGAGCTCTTCCTTCGCTTTCCTCGCCGACCTCATAAGCACGCCTTTTGCGAGAGGTCTTCTTGAACCAGAAGATCCTCGTTCTCTAGGCGCGTCAGACGATTCAGAAACGGCCGGTAAGGGGCACCCGGTATGCCATGCGCGCTCGAATGCAGGCCTGTCACATCGTTCCTCCCAGCGCATGCCCTCCGTCATAGCCTGATCGATACCCCATGGATGATCACCCAACCAAAATCCGCTCGCCACTGTCTGCCCTCCCCATCTGCGGAGGGATCTTAATCTTGTGTGGCGCCATTGCGACTCAGGCTGAGGACTCGCCTCCTCTTTCCGTCCCGACAGAGGAGGTGCGTGCGAACGAAGAGCTCGAACTCCTCAAGGAAGAAGAAACCGTGAGCATCGCCACGCGCTACGAACAACCTATTTCTCAAGCTCCCTCTAACGTCTATGTCATTACGGATGAAGACATTCGGCATTCTGGCGCAACCGACATTCCCACCGTGCTCCGGCGCGTGCCCGGCCTGGACGTCATGCAAGTGACCGGTGCCGACTTCAACGTCAGCGCGCGGGGCGACAACCAACTGTTTGCCAATAAGATCTTGGTGATGGTGGACGGCCGGTCGGTGTACATCGACGGCCAGGGACTCGTATTCTGGAAAGCGCTGCCGGTCACCCTGCCTGAGATCAAGCGTATCGAAGTGCTCAAAGGCCCCGCCTCGGTCGTGTACGGATTTAACGCCTTCGACGGCGTCATCAATATCATCACGAAGTCTGCGCAAGAACTCAAAGGCACCACCCTGCAGTTCGGTGGGGGCGAACTTGGCACGATTTCCAGCGCGGTCGTCCATGCGGGGACGGCCGGTAAGCTCGATTACCGTCTCTCCATCGGCCGTGACCAGAACCAGCAATGGCGCAACGATGACGCGCTGGCCTTTCGATCCACTAAATTCAATGTCCAAACCCAGTACAACTTCTCGGCCGAGGCCTCCCTGCGCGTCGCAGGAGGATTTATTGACACAAACCGGTTCGATGGACCCGTCTCGAATCTCCAGATTCCACTCACCCAGTTCAACCAGAGCTACACGGACGTCCAGTATCAGTTTCGCAATGTCACCGTCCGTGGTTGGTGGCAGGGCAATGACATTCCCGTCGAATCCGCCACCCATCCGCTTCTCTCGCGCTTCGTCCGGCAGACCAACGCGATCGGCGGTTCGAACGTCTCCTTCACCACGAACACGTATAACGTGGAGGCTCAACACAGCCTGGACCTTGGTCCCACCAACCGCCTGAGTTATGGCCTCAATTACCGCTACAACACCGTCGACGGCAGTGCCGTCTCGGAAGTGGGACGAGAAGATCGTCTCGGATTCCATCTCCAGGACGAGTGGAAGATGCTTCCTTCTTTCACTCTGGTTGCCGGGGTTCGTTATGACCTACACACCAGAATCACCGGCACGTGGAGTCCGCGAGTCGCCCTCATTTACAACCTGACGCCTGAACACACCTTTCGCATCAGCGGATCTGTCGCTTATCGCCCTCCGACCCTGTTTGAGTCGAATCTCGATCTTCGGATCTTGCCGACCGTTCCGCCTCTGTTCGCTCCGATCCCGCTGTTTGGGTCACAGAAACTCAACCCCGAACAGATCATTTCCTACGAAGCCGGCTATCAGGGTTGGTGGCTGAAGCATCGGCTACGAACCAGACTGGACCTGTTTTTCAATCACCTGTCGGATCTGATCAATTTCCAAACCGTGGGCACGGCCAGAACCCTCGTCAATAGCGGTGAGGCGGACATTTACGGCTCCGAAGCGGGGTTGGAGTTTTTGGCCACCCGCTGGCTGAGCGGCTTTGCCAATGTCTCCTACCAAAAGATCGGTCAAACCTTCACCGGCGTCTCGCGCCGAGGTGGACCGGATTGGAAAGCCAATGTGGGTGTCCGTGGCGATTGGGATAACGGCCTCAATGCAGAAGTAGCCGTAAATTATGTGGCGAGCGCCACCTACCCCTTGATCGAATTCTTTACCGCCCTGGCGCCGGTGCTGACGACGACTACCAGCCCGACGGTGGATAGCTACACGCTGCTCAACCTTCGCGGGGGCTACCGCTTCTGGCAGCAAAAAGCAGCGGCAGGCTATATGCGTGACGCTGAAGTGGCCGTCTCGGTCTTCAACGCGCTCAACGATGAACACAAAGAGCATCCGCTCGGTGACCTCATCGGCCGGCGGGTGATGGGGTGGCTCACGATAAGGTTTTAGGGTGATGTGATGCGGGCTGGACTCCACCCATCAAGACACCCCATGCTGTCAGCTGTCCTGGCGGTGAGCTTGACCGGCCAGGCATGGGCCGAATCCGCTGTGTCCGATCGGCTCGTGAAGGAACCGATTGCAATGAGTGAAGAACTGGAATTGCTGAAGGAAGAAGAAACCGTGAGCATCGCCTCGGGATATGAGCAGCCGATTTCAAAGGCCCCGTCGAACGTCTACGTCATCACGGACGAGGACATTCGCCAATCCGGAGCAATCGATTTGCCGACCGTACTTCGCCGCGTGCCAGGGCTTGAAGTCATGCAGATGACCGGTGCGGACTTCAACGTCAGCGCCAGAGGAGACAACCAGCCCTTCGCGAACAAAATGCTGGTCATGGTAGACGGCCGCTCGATCTATGTCGATGTGCAGGGGAACGTGTTTTGGAAATCGATCCCCATCACTCTCCCGGAGATCAAGCGCATTGAGGTGCTGAAAGGCCCTGCCTCCGCGGTCTACGGGTTCAACGCTTTCGACGGGGTGATCAACATCATCACCAAGTCACCGGAAGAAATGAAGGGCACCACGCTCCAATTCGGCGGGGGGGAACAAGGAACGATCAGCAGCGCGGCGATCCATGCAGGGACCGTCGGAAAATTCGGGTATCGCCTCTCTGTCGGCCGAGATCAGACGCAGCAGTGGCGAGACGGAGACGCCCTGGCGTTTCGATCGCACAAATTTAATGTGCAGACCGAATACGCGTTGTCCTCGGTCTCAAAACTGCAAGTGTCTGGGGGTCTGGTCGAAACGAATCGATACGACGGGCAGGTCGGCGAAGTGACCAGCAATTCCATCCGTCCTTCTCTCGGCTACGCCAACGTCCTCTATGAGCACGGCGCCTTTCTCATTCGAGCCTGGTGGTCCGGTTATACCGACAACCCGACGATCAGCCCGGGTCCTCAATTGGCCAACCTGCTCAGCATTACCGATCGCAACGGACAGTCGACCAATGCCTTCTCCGGGAATACCTATAATGTCGATGTGCAACATGCGACCGATCTTTGGTCCAACAACCGGTTGCTGTACGGCGCGACCTACCGTCACAACTCGCTCTCAAGCACGGCCATTGACCAATTCAGCCGAGAAGACCGGCTTGGGCTGTTCCTGCAGGATGAATGGCGCGCCGCCTCTGCAGTGACAATCGTCGCCGGCCTGCGCTATGACCTCCATTCACAAATCAATGGAACCTGGAGCCCGCGTGTGGCGGTGCTGTATCAGCCGGTCGAGGGCCACACCTTTCACTTGTCCGGGTCCGTCGCCTATCGCCCTCCGACCCTCTTTGAATCCCATCAAGACCAACGTGTGACGACGACCATTCCCACTGGGTTACCGTTTCCATTTCCGGCCTCCTTCTCTTCGACTGTTCCGGTCTCGGGATCGACAAGACTCGCCCCAGAACAAATCATTTCCTATGAAGCCGGGTATCAAGGCTGGTACTGGAAACATCGCCTCAGGGTCCGCGCCGATCTGTTCTTCAACCATGTCTCCGATTTGATCGGCAGTCGGATTGGGCCCACCGGAGCATCTGAGTTCGTCAATGACCAAGGCTCAGCGGACATCTACGGGGGAGAAGCCGGCGTGGAGGTCTTGGCCACGAAGTGGTTGAGCGGCTTCGCAAACTATTCCCATGAAGAAATCGGACAAAACTTCGTGGGGACGGTACGGAGGGGCGCCCCACGATCCAAAGTCAGCGCGGGCATCAGAACCGAATGGGAAAACGGCCTGAGCGGGGAAATCAGCTACTACTATGTGGGCGCGGCCACCTATCCGGTCGCACAGACCTTTACGGTCCTGGCCAATATCCCCACCACCGGTGTAACGGTCCCATCTGATCGCGTCGGCAGTTACAATCTACTCAACATGCGCGCCGGCTATCGCTTCTGGCAACAGAAAGCAGCGGCGGGGTACATGCGCGATGCTGAAGTGGCGGTGTCGGTCTTTAACGCGCTCAACGACGAACATAAAGAACATCCGCTCGGCGACCTCATCGGCCGACGGGTGATGGGATGGTTGACCCTCAGATTTTAGCGTACGAGCCCTCAGGGACTCGGGAGGATGGCATGTCACCGACAACATTGACTCACTCCATTCTCGTTGTGGATGACGATCCGGATATCGTCCTTGCCCTACAGGATTTTCTCGATCACGACGGTTATGAGGTCAGCGTGGCAGGCACCTGCGCCGCGGCAATTTCACAGGCACATGAGCACCACTATAACGCCGTGCTCTTGGATTTGGGACTGCCGGATGGAGACGGATCTTCGGTACTCAGGACCTTGCACGAACTTCAACCACAGCTGCCGGTCATCATCCTCACCGCCTACACGAGTACCGATCGTACAGTCGGATCGCTGACACAAGGGGCGTTCGCCTATCTCACGAAACCGTACAATCGGGATGAATTGCGGGCAATCCTACAACGGGCGGTTGGCGTTCAGGCCTTGGCCGCCAAAGCCGAGCATGCCGAACATGCGCTGAGCGAGAGCGAAGCGCGGTTTCGGTCACTCGTCGAGGCGGCAACCGACTCCATTGTGCTGGCGGATCACCACGGCATCATTCTCTCCTGGAACCGAGCTGCGTCGAGGCTTTTCGGGTATGCCGATGAAGAAGTGGTCGGACATCCCCTCACCATGTTGATGCCCCTGCGTTACCGCGCGGCCCATGACCGCGGCCTGACCCGCCTCGGTGAATCAGGCCAATCCCGGCTCATCGGTCGCTTGGTTGAGCTGGAAGGATTACGAAAGGACGGGAGCGAATTTCCGCTGGAACTGTCGCTGGCCACATGGAAGACCGAGGACGCCGTCTACTACAGCGGCATCATTCGCGACATCACGCAACGCCGCCGGGCGGAGGAAATTCTCGACCGCCTCCGCCATCTGCACGAAGTGATTCTTACGCAAGCCGGCGAGGGGATCTATGGCCTGGATGGCGCCGGCCTGACGACCTTCGTCAATCCGACGGCGGCCTGGTCGCTCGGCTACGAGCCTTCCGAACTCGTCGAACAACCGATGCACGCACTCCTCCATCACTCCCGGCCTGACGGCAGCCCCTATCCGGTCGAGGACTGCCCGATCTATGCGTCCCTGCGAGACGGCTTGATCCATCGTATTTCAACCGAGGTCTTTTGGCGCAAAGATGGCACTAGCATGCCCGTGGAGTATGTCTGCACACCGATTATCGAGAAGGGTGTCGTGGCGGGAGCCGTCGTGGTGTTCCGCGATATCACCGAACGAAAGGAAGCCGAACGAGCCGTCGAGGAAAGCCAGGAACGGTTTCGCCAGTTGGCGGAACACATTAGCGAAGTGTTCTGGATTACCGATCCCATTAAAGATCGAATTATTTACATCAGCCCAGGATACGAGGACACCTGGGGGCACTCCTGCGAGAGTCTCTATGCCTCGCCTCATTCATGGATGGAGGCGATTCATCCTGAAGACCGGCAGCGCGTAGCCACCGCGATCGGCCGGCAGGACCAGGGCACGTACCGCGAGGAATATCGGATTGTGCGTTCCGACGAATCGATCCGGTGGATCTGGGATCGCGCGTATCCGATTCGCGATGCCTCGGGAACGGTCTATCGTATCGTCGGCTTGGCCGAGGATGTGACCGATCGCAAGCGCGTCGAGGCCGCGCTGATCGAGAGCGAACAACGATATCGGGTGCTCTTCGACGACAATCCCTCCATGTACTTCATGGTGGACGCAGAAGGCGCGGTGCTGTCGGTGAACCGCTGTGGAGCGGACCGGCTTGGCTATCGGGTAGAGGAACTGCTCGGCACGCAGGTCATGGATGTATTCCATCCGGACGATGGCGATGCCCTACGCCGGCATCTCGTGGCTTGTCTCGCGGACATGAGCCAACCCAGGCGATGGGAGCTGCGCAAAGTCCACAAGGACGGCCATGTCATCTGGGCGCGTATCACCGCGCAGGGCGTCCCGAATGAGTACCAGGGCCCGGTCCTCCTCATGGTGTGTGAGGACATTACGGCCATGAAGGAAGCCGAACTCGCGCTGCACAACAGTGAGGAGTTTACCAATCAAATTCTGCGCAGCAGCGCCGACTGCATGAAGGTGTTGGATTTGGATGGACGGCTCCAGTACATGAACGACACTGGGCAAACGCTGCTCACCATCACGGACATCAGCACATACATCAATCAGCCCTGGGGAGATTTTTGGGAAGGGGATGATCGCAATGCCGCGCTCGCAGCCCTGGAAGCGGCAAGAGCCGGTGAGATGGGAAAATTCGTGGGCTTCTGTCCGACCACCACGGGACAGGCGAAATGGTGGGACGTGCAAGTCACGCCCATGCTCGATGCGGAGGGCCATGTCCGCCGCCTGCTGGCCATCTCCCGGGACATCACCGACTATAAACGGGTCCAGGAATCCCTGCATGCCAGCGAGGAGCGACTGGAATCGGTCATCCGCGGGTCGAACGACGGGTTTTGGGACGGTCATGTGCTGCCCGGAAAACCCTGGCATACCCCGTCGACTCCGGTCTGGTGGTCGCCCCGCGTGCGTGACATGTTGGGGTACAACCAGCAGGAGTTTCCCGACATTCTAGAAAGCTGGATATCTCGACTGCACCCTGA
>JBDTWG010000086.1:0-11587 GCA_040006855.1 Nitrospira sp. | reverse complement strand
TCGGCCTCATTTTCTCCTACTCGATCGCCATCGGGCTCTTCGCGCTCATCGTTCCTCTCACCGTCCAAGAACTCGTCAACACCTTTGCGTTTGCCCTCCAGCCCATCACCATCGTCACCCTCGCAGTCGTCATGGTAGCAGCCCTCTTATTCGTCGGAGCCTTCCGGGCGTTGCAGTATTACGCCGTGGAAGTGCTCGAACGCCGCATTTTTGCCCGTGTCGCCATTGCAATAACCCAACAGCTCCCGCATCTGCGCTACCAAGGATTCAAGCCTCGTTACGCGAACATCTTCATTGAAACCATCCTGATGCAACGGGCGGTCTCGGTGCTGCTGGTTGATTTAATCAACGTCATCGTGGGCGGCGCGGTGGGCATGACCATTCTGGTGTTCTATCACCCTTATTTCCTTCTGTATAACGCCATCCTGCTGGCCGGCTTCAACGTGGTCTTTTTCCTGATGAGCCATGGTGGACTCAAGGCCGACATGGACCTCTCCCATGCCAAATACGACACCTTGCACTGGTTTCAGGAAATTGCCTACAACCTGTTGCACTTCAAGTCGACCGACAGCCAAACGCTCCTGATCAAAAAGACGGATCAGCTGTTGGATACGTACATGGGGGTGCGCAGAACCCGGTTCGGGGTGTTGATCCGACAGTATCTGGGATCCTTGGGATGGCAAGCCATTGCGCACAGCGGTCTGATCGCGACCGCCGGCTGGCTGCTTGGGATCGGACAATTGACACTCGGACAATTTGTCGCCGCCGAAGTGGTGGTCAGCGGGATTTTATCGAGCTTCGACGGCGTGGTGAAGCGGATGGGCCATATCTACTATTTCCTGACCGCATTGACTGAACTGAATTTTTTGTTCTCGCTGCCGAAGGACCAGGATACGGCGACCCTTTCCATTCCGCTTCCGGATCCCACGGTCCACGGCATTCGGGTCACCTGCAAGGATCTGACGTTCGCCCCCCTCGGCGGCCCGGCCGTATTCGAGCACTTCAATCTGGAGATCACGCCCGGAGAAAAGGTCGGCATCTTTGCGGAGACCACGAAAGCCAAAACCGTGCTGGCCCGGGTACTGGGAGGCTTAGACTCACCCACCGCCGGTGTCATCCGGTATAACGGCGTCGACCTGCGACATCTCAACCTCGACTCCGTCAATCGGTTCAGAGGGTTCATTTTGGATTCACAGCTGTCGCTGTTCGAAGGTACGCTTGAAGAGAACATCGTGCTGGGCCGGGACTACATCCCCTACAGTGACGTACGCTGGGCGCTTCGCTTTGCCGAACTTGAAGAAGAAGTCGATGCGTTGCCCCACGGACTGAAAACTCACATCCGGAACACTGGAAAAATTTTCGCGCCGACCCACATCGTACGCATCCTGGTCGCGCGGGCCATTCTGGGGCGGCCGCAACTCCTCATTTTCGAGGGCATTCTCCACAATATTCCCCCGGCGATGCGTGAAACGATTCTCAGGCGCCTCTGCAGCAAGGAGGAGCCCTGGTCCGTGATCTTTGTTTCCAATGATCCCAATCTGACCGCACATGTCGATCGCCGCATCATGCTGAACTAGCAGAACACACCCAGCATCTTCGGTCTCGCGAAGCCTAGTCCTATGTCGTTTTGATCTCCGACTCTGACACCCAGCTACCAGTCCGATCAGATCAGGTCCCTTCTCCCCATCGAGATATAAGGGCGGGTGAAGCGCGACCTTGACAGTCATCGTGCAATTGCTCAGACTGCGCTCCACAGAAAGCCGACACGAGCATTCGGGTGAACCACCACACCACTGAACCAACCCTTTCCACCCCTTCTGCCTGGACGATCCTCGCACGCCTGAATTTTCTCTTCGGGCTCGAACATCGCATTCTCGTCATCGTGGCCTCCTACGCGGTGGTCATCGGCCTGTTTGCATTGATCGTTCCGCTGACCGTGCAGGAGCTCGTCAACACCTTCGCCTTTGCCATCCAACCAATCATGATCGTGACGCTGGTCGCGACTATGCTCGGAGCCCTGCTCTTCATGGGCGCCTTCCGTGTCCTTCAGGCGCGCGCCGTTGAAATCTTAGTCCAGCGGCTCTATACACGCCTGGCTGTCGCGTTTACCGAAGCCCTGCCACGATTCCGTGAGAACGTGTTTCTTCCTCAACATACCAATACCTTCATTGAGGCAGAGCTGCTCCCGCGTGCCCTGGTCGCCATGCTCGTGGACATCGTCAATGTGTCGGTCTCGGGCATGATCGGCATGACGATCTTGGTCATGTATCATCCCTATTTCCTCGGGTACAACACCCTGCTCATCACGAGTTTTGCCTTTCTGCTCACATTTTTCGGTCGCGGGGGACTCCGCATCACACAACGCGTGTCCCAGTTGCACTACAAGACCTTTCACTGGCTGCAAGACATCGGCATCAACCGGCTCCATTTCAAATCCACCGACAGCCTGCCGTTGCTGCTCAAGAAAACCGATGCCCTCGTGCAGGCCTATGTCATGGCCCGCAAGACCCGATCCGACATTCTGACCGGCGCGCAGTACAAGAGTGCGGTCATCTTTCAGGCCTTCGCGCACAGCGGCATGATCGGACTGGGCGGCTGGTTGCTGTCGGTCGGCGACATCACACTCGGGCAATTCGTCGCCGCGGAAGTGATTGTGGGAACCCTGTTGCTCAACCTCGACACCGTCGCTCGCCGCATGTATGCCGCCATCTATGTCATCACGTCACTCGACGAATTGTCGCAACTCTTCGCGCTCCCGAAAGAGGATGTCTCCAGTCCTCTCGCCGCGTCCCTTCCCGACCCCTCGCTGCATGGGGTGCGTCTTACCTGCAAGGATGTCATGTATGACGCGCCGGACGGAGCACGGATCTTCGAACACTTCAATCTGGAAGTCATGCCGGGCGAAAAAATCAGTATCCTTTCGGAAACCAGCATGAGCAAGACGGCGCTGACACTTATTTTGGCCGGACTCTATCATCCCACCAGTGGCGTGATCAGGTACAACGATGTCGACTTGCGGGACGTTTCACTGCATTATGTCAACCGATGCCGGGGCTTGATGCTGGATTCCCATCCCACCCTGTTCGATGGAACGTTGGAAGAAAATATCACGTTGCAGCGGCCTTCGATCCGATTTGACGACCTGAGCTGGGCGCTCCGATTCGTGGAACTGGAAGAAGAGGTCGACGCGCTTCCCCAAGGTTTGGAGGCGCCGGTTCATGGGAACGGCGCCAACTTTACCCGCAGTCAAATCCTGCGCGTGCTCCTGGCTCGGATGATCGTCACCCGGCCTCAATTGCTGGTCTTTCATGGCAGCCTTCACAATATCGAGCCAGGCCTTCGGCTGACCTTGCTGCGCCGCCTCTGCTCAAAAGAGGAAGCCTGGTCGGTGGTGTTCGTCTCCAATGATCCGGAGATCGCGCAGTTGGTTGAACGACGCGTCATGCTCGGCTGACACCATGTTCCCGGCTCATAACGACTCGCGACTTCTTTCTTCCTGCCCGATCTGGTAGACTGGCCTCCGTAGAAGGGCGAGCCCCGCATTGGTTTTCGTCCCGACGAAAGGGCCCCTGTGTCACTGGTTTCACGCCTGAAGTTGTCTGTCCCCACCACCAATCAATTGCTCATCAGCCTCCTGATCGCCGGCCTGGGATGGATCAGTGGTCAGGCGCTCAGCCGGATCGACCAGGATCTGCGCATCATGTATACCGAGTACACATTGGGTGCCGCCGACCTCGCTCACATTTCGGCGGACGTGATGCGCTATCGCAATACGATCATCCGGTCGTTGGAAGCAGAAAACCAAAAAATATTCGAACGGATTACCGAGTCTTTGCCGACACAACGGGCACGGATTCAACATGCCGTGGATCGTTATGCCGCCGCTGGTCTACGTGTGTCCAGAAGCGGCAGGAGCGAAGAGAAGGATATCCAGGCGGTTCGCGACAGCCTCGACCAGTATTTCTCTGTGGCGAGCAAAACAACGGATCTGCTCGCTCAGGAATGGCGTGCCGGTACGGCGGCGGAAGCCATGGAATTGCGGCGAAAAGCCGAGATTCATGCCGCCGACAACGGGGGGCCGAAAGTGATGCAGGTCAGTCTGGCTCTAGACCGACTGCTAGAGACGGTCTCGGAAGTTGCCAAAGATATGCGTGATGCGGGCACCAAAACGATCCGCGATACAAGTTATTGGATCGTCGGCGGCAGTTTCTTCATCGCGCTCTTGAATCTGTTTTTAACCCGCGCCTCGCGCGTGCCAACGGCTCCATCCTCAAGGCCCGCCGAAGCCGACCGGACTGGATCACCCTTGCACGTGCCACATGACGAACCGAATCCCGCCCTACGGATCGACTGACCAATCTCCTCGTCTTTTCGCATCCGGTGGCTCACCCATCCGGCCGAGCGCCCGGAAGAGCCCGTCTCGCTCGTCAGACGTCAGGTCCGTCCACTGGCCTGCGTGCAACCCCTCGACAGTGATGTGCATGATTCGCACACGATGCAACGAAACCACCCGATAGCCGAGCATCTGGCACATGCGCCTGATTTGGCGGTTCCGACCCTCCGTGAGGATGATGCGACAGCGCCTGGGACCGAGACGCTCCACGGTACAGGGCCGGGTGATGACACCCATAATCATCACACCACGCGACATGCGCGCGAGAAACATCTCGTCGAACTCCCTATCCACCTCCACCTGATATTCCCGTTCATGCCCATGCTCGACCCGTAAGATGCCATTGACGATATCGCCGTCGTTCGTCAGAAGAATGAGGCCGGACGAATCTTTGTCGAGCCGCCCGATCGGAAAAATCCTGGCGGCATGGCCGATTTCAGCGATGATGTTCCGCCGCACGTGCAATTCCGTGGTCGTCGTCACCCCGACGGGCTTGTGATATTTGATATAGACCGGACGATTGCCGCGTTGGAGCACCGCGCCATCTCGCGCAACGAGGTCCTCGGTCGAGACTTGATCTCCGAGTTTCGCCACCCGGCCGTTGATCGTGACTCGTCCCTCGGCAATCAGCCGATCGGCTTCTCTTCTTGAACAGAGACCTTGTTCCGTAAAGAATTTATTGATGCGCATGGTGGTCAGGAAAGACAGAAGAGTGCGCTGTTCATCGTGAAGCGTCGTTCGCCAGACACCTAGAAAGGCTGCATAAGCAGCGATCGGAATATCAACGCGAGGCTTTGGGCAGCATCCTCTCAGCCCACATTATTTACGACGGTGCGTGGAGAAACCGCGTCCCCAGACGAACACGCGGAGCCGCGAGGTCGCCAGCCTGGATGCAGGCTTTTCGCCGCAGCAGCGTTCATGAATGATGCGGGCTAATGGACGCGTCGGCCGGCACGAATACGTCCGAGGATGCGATAGATCAGCCGAGCAATGCTGAACTGGGGAGCGACGAACCCTTCGATAGGGGCGATCTCGCTGATGTCCATGCCCACAATGCCAGGACCGTTCGCCATCGCGGTCACGAGCGCGAGGGTATCGTACCAACCCAACCCGCCCGGTTCAGGCGTTCCCAACGCCGGCACGAGTGACGCATCAAGACCGTCGCAATCAAATGTAAGATAGACCGGCCCCGTGCAGGCCGCGAGGATGTCGGGAATCCATCGAGCGGCGCGCCCTTCATAGGGGCCGGACGGATCCAAAATCGAGGCTGCAAAAAACGTCTTGATCCGCGGTGTCTTTTCGATCAGCTCAATTTCTTCCGGACTGATCGAACGAACCCCGACCTGGACCAGAGGCAGACCATCCTGGACCACACGCGCCATCACACTGGCATGGCTGTATGGATTGCCTTGGTAGGCATGGCGGAGATCGCCATGGGCATCGATTTGCAGGACACACATCGTGGGGTAGGTTTTGGCATGGGCACGAATGGCGCCCAACGCACCGGTATGTTCACCCGTCAGAGTGACAAGAAACTTTCCCAAGCCGACATGCGGCTGCACGAAGTCTTGAATGGCCTGTACGGCCTGTCCATCCACCCGACCATCCAGGTTTAAGGTCGCAGCGGTGGCCACACCACCCCACTCACGGTAGGGCTCGTATCGCAACGTCTCATCGTATAACTCGACTTGCTGGGATGCTTCGATGATGGCAGAGGGGCCTCGATCCGAACCGAGGATATAACTCGACGTGTGCTCGTAGGGAGCCGGCAGTACGTAAACCCCTGCTTGGTCTGGATGACACCAGGGCTCGTCGATCCCGAGAAAATTGTCCTGTTGCCCAAGCCACCCAGACGGGAGCGCCATAACCGCCCGCCCTTAGGCCTGGTTCCGAAGACTCTTGGGAATGTTTTCGATGGGAATAAACACCGCCAGCGCAATGACGCAGGTCCATCGATTAGGCCGGCCGACCGCAGACTGCGTGATGTTCAGCGTGCGCACGATCTTCCCACCCATCTTGAACACCTGCTCGCGCTCTTTCCAGGCCACGTCGGGATCGAATTCAATCCCTTGCGTGGTGGCGAGCATCTGGGCCGCCAAGTCTTCGGTGTATTCACCAGACTCTTCGTCTGTTTCTCCGTAAGCATGGTGCTCGGATAGATACCCGTAGGTATCGCGGTCGGTAGGAATGGCCAAGCCGATCGATGCGGAGATGAGGCGATTACGTTCGTTGGTCTCCGACCTCGCCATAACGCAGAACGTGATTTCCCCGGGATTCAGAAGTTTCTCGCCCCGCTTGCGCGGAAGGATTTTGCAATTGGGGGGAAGAATCGAGGACACACTGACGAGGTTGCAATAGGCCACGCCGGCGCTACGCAAGGCCTGCTCGAACGCGGCCAACTTTTCCTTGTGCACCCCGACGCCCCTCGTCAAAAACATGTGTGTTGGTACCATGTACGTTCCCTCTCCATCCCTCGTCGAAATCACTCCAACATGAGTGTTCGAATGATTGTGACAAACCCTGCCGGGCGCGCTTCATCACGCGGCAATACGCGCGGAAGTTGTATCAAGTTTGCGGGGTATCCGCAATATGGCCGTGCGGTTTTTTTCCGTCTGGTCCCTGCTTCATTCTGGCCGGCGGAGATTGAGGACCAGCAGCTTGGGCTCGGTCATGTCCTCGATGGCATAGCGAACCCCCTCACGCCCGATCCCTGAATCCTTCACGCCACCATAGGGCATGTGATCCGCGCGAAACGTCGGGATTTCATTGGCCAGGACCGCACCAACCTCAAGTCGCTCGAATGCCTGAAAAATTCGCCCGATGTGCTGAGTGAAGATCCCGGCTTGCAGACCGTAGTCCGACTCATTGACGGCTTTCAGCACCGCCTCGAACTCGCGGTAGGGAGTCACGGTGACCAACGGACCGAACACTTCCTGGCAGGATACCTTCATCGTGCCGGTCACCTGGGACAATACGGTCGGCCGCACGACCGATCCCGTCCTGCTCCCCCCTGACAGGACACGCGCCCCTTGCGCCACGGCCTCTCCGATCCAAGTTTCAACCCGCTCAGCCGCTCCCGCATCGATCAATGGACCGACCACCGTCCGTTCGTCGCTCGGATCTCCCGTGGCCAATTGCTGCACCCGAGCCACGAGATGATCAGTAAAAGCCGCCGCCACCGACTCGTGGACGAAGATCCGCTGCACCGAAATACAGGTCTGGCCGGCATAGCTGAACCCTCCGGTGACGCAGCGCTGCGCCACATAATCCAAGTCGGCGTCCGGCTCGACGATCACCGCAGCATTGCCGCCCAACTCTAGAACAACTTTCTTCTTTCCACATTTGGCCTTGAGCATCCAACCCACGGGAGCACTGCCGGTGAAACTGAGCAGTTTAAATCGCGGATCGACAACCAGCTGCTCGGCCACGGTGTTATTGCAGGGCACCACATTCACCGCGCCCGGCGGAGCTCCGGCCTCCATGAGCAGTTCTCCCAGCAGGAGAGCAGTCAGGGGCGTTTGCGGAGCCGGCTTGATGAGAATGGAGTTGCCTGCGGCCAATGCCGGCGCCACCTTATGGACGACCAGGTTGAGCGGAAAATTAAACGGCGTGATGCCCAGGATCGGCCCGATAGGAAATCGCCGCGTCATCCCCCAGTGCGACTCCATGCCGGGCGACCAGTCCAGCGGCACCACCTCCCCGCCGATCCGTTTCGCTTCCTCAGCCGCAATCGAACAGGTCTGAATGGCCCGACCCACCTCCCGGCGCGCGTCGGTCAGAGGTTTGCCGGCCTCGGCGGTCATCGTGCGCGCGAATTCCTCCTGCCTCGCCTGAAGCGCGTGGGCGGTTTTCTCGAGGATGGTGGCTCGCGCATAACTCGACAACCCGCGCATTGCCGCAGCCCCGTCGACAGAGGATTGCACGGCCTTCTCCGCCTCCGCCGGACCGGCCTGACAGACATGGGCGATCGTCTCGCCTGTGTAGGGATTTTGTACGGACGCAGCTACCGTGGTGTGAGACCACTGGCCGCCGATCAGAAATGGACGTCCATCTTCCAACGGACCAACTCCAGCGGAAGGAGAATCGCTATTGTACGGATTCCATGGGCGGCGTAGCCGGGGCAGCGGCGCGAAGCGCCTCTTCAGCACGCTGAGCCTCCACCGCCTTGGAGATCAACTCTTCGGTCCCCCAATCTTGGATCGCCGCCAAACTGAACGCTTCATATGTCGAGACCCCATGGCAGGTCGGACAATCAGGCATGGGCACTTTCCGGCAAAACGCCTCATTCAAACAGGACATGCAGACCCACAGATCGGGCTCCCCTGCCTTGGCAGGTATCGACCAAAAGGCTTGTTTCAACCCCATAGTGCGGTTTCCTCTTTTCCTGGCTAAACGATGGTCCTAGTCACGCTGCTGATACACTGCACATGTTCTTCGCGAGACGCGTTTATTTTGGCTTTCCCCCCGGCGCCGAGAGCAGCTTTTCGATTTCCTCCTCAAAGGCCTCGAACGGAAAGGCACCGGGAATCGCAATAGCCGGATCTTTGGTGGTCGGTTGCTGCGTCGTCCGCATCAGAACGAAGCCGGGCGTGCCGCGAAATCCCCATGAGTTGGCTTCATCCCGATCTCGAAAGATGGACTGTACATGCGGGGCATCACGCAAACATTGCCGGAACTGCGACTGATCGAGACCGATCGCTTTGGCATGCTGCGTATAGCTGTCCGCATCCAGCCGCCCGTCGGCGGAAAACAAGCGATCATGCATCGGCCAGTACGTCCCCTGGTCTCCGGCACAACGAGCCGCCAGGGCGGCCGTGAGCCCAGGCCCCTGATCGGCGCGAGGATAATCCTTGTAGAGGAATCGCACTTTGCCGGTGTCGACATAGCGTGCTTGAATCTTGGGCCAGGTATCTTTGAAAAACTTGAGGCAATAGCCGCAGGTGAAGTCTGAATACTCGATCATCGTGACAGGAGCATCCACCTTCCCCCGCATCCGACTATCGACTGCCGGTACACTTCCAGCCACCGCGGCACCAGCCACGAGCAGAAAGAGGAGGAATGACGCACCCACTCTCACGAACCACGTATTCACGGGGGTCATGCTGAGACACTCTTGGCACGGCTTCGTTCCAACAATCCCACCATGAGCAGAGGCCACACGAGTGTGGCATCGCTCAGCACTTCTGCGAAACGCCCTCCCTCAGCCGGCGGCACAAACTTGCCCCAGGAGATCCCTTCTTGATAGGTGCACCCGCTCAACCCTCCCCAGTAATCGGGTTCGGGACAGATCCGGACCCCGTAGTGGAAACGTGGCGGCTGCACGTTGAGCCCCAAGCGCGCGTTGCTGATCTCAATATAAGGCGCTACTTGTTGAGCCCAGTTGCGAGGGACTCCGCCGCCGATGGTAAAAATGCCGAGCCGCTTGGAGCCCAGTATTTCTTCCGCATAGTGATTCAGGTCGAGATAGGGATTAAAGACCGGGCAAGTCTGGTGCAGAGCGCGCAACACCGCAAGGTCCCCGCCCTCCTTGGTTTGGCTGCGAGCCCGATCGATGTGTTTGCCCATTGCCCATGTGCCCACATCGAGGCCCATCTCAGAATCGGTGAATGCGGGGATGTAGACCGGCACGTTTTTCAAATAGGCACTCTTGAGAATACCGGGGCCTTCGAACTCGTCCGTCAGCGTTTTACCCAGCTCCCGAGTCAAGAGGGAGGAAGACAACGGTTGGTCGGAATTAATACGCTTTAAGGTCAGTGAGACGACGTGCTCGACATAGTTGAGATTCGATTCCATTTCGAGCGTGTCATACACACGATTGTACCCTTTCTGGAATAGCTCTTCATCGCTGTGGGACGCGTCGTGACGGTAGTGGAGCTTCCCCACCGATTCGCTCAAGCCATGCGCGACCAACGCACCGGTCGAGACAATCGCGTGGACCATGCCACGATCGATCATGGTGCTGATGATCTTGCCCATCTTCGCAATGGTCATCGCGCCCGAGAGCGTCAGCACCACCTTGCAATCGGCATCCTCGATCATGGCCGCGAGTGTTTCATAGGCCTCGCCGAGCCGACGCCCACCGAAGGCCGTCTTGCGCATCGCTTCCAGCAGTTCCGAAAAAGAATGGATCTTCTCGGGATCGAGAGGCTCGAGGGCCTCTAAACCATCCGTGGCACCATCGTGAAATTCCCGTCCTGCCATGATGAACGCCTCCCGAAAAATCAACTTTCAGACCAGAGAGCTCATTTTATACACAACCGACTGTCGCGGGGTCAATTCGGTCCCATGGAGTCACCGCCGTGCCATTGGGCGCATGTGAAATTCCGCACACAGGGACAACCAGCTGCACCCTTCACCAGTACGGGGAAATGCCTTCCATGGACGAGACGTGGTGGAGAGGAACGTCGGATGAAAACAGTCCGTCAGCTTCGAATACCGCTGACCAGGGTAAGCACCATAGCGGTGACAAACATGAGACTGATCCCGATAAACATGCCCACTGCCACCTGCAAGCGCCGCGTCGCCGTATACGCCATAACGGTGAGTGAAAGAATGACATACAGGAGCGAACCCGCCGCCAGCGTGTAGAAACAGATGGAGAAGTATGGGGACACCCCCTGCCCGCTGAGAAAGGTCCCGACAGAAGTCGGCGCGCCGGCGATCAGCCCCAGCAGAAACACATCGCGCCACGGCATCGGCGTTTTTCCGGCGGCGCCCACGATGCCGAATCCTTCGGTGCCGTTATGCAGGCCAAACCCGGCCACCAGCAACATACTAAGCGCCCACTCCCCGCTGGCGTAACTCGCGCCAATCGCGAGTCCTTCACCGAGGTTATGCAATCCCATTCCCACTGCGATCATATAAGGCAACGACAGGACCCGGTTGCCTGAGCGACCTCCGAACACCTGGCTGGATTCCAACGCGACCAACCCGACGAAGCTGACCCCGAGGCTGCCCAAAAAGATGACCCATGAAAGCCCATCGCGCGCGCCTGTCTGTTCGACCGACTCGTGCATCAGATCGAAAAAGAGATAGACCAACACACCGGTCGCCACTCCGATCAGCCCACCCTCCCAGGTCCGCGGCAGCACCTTCCCGAGCCACAGGGCCACAAGAATCCCGAGATAGACGGGGATCACACCGGCAATCGCACCGAGACCAATGAGTTCCAGCATGTGAGAGTTCTAGCAGAAC
>JBDTWG010000085.1:0-11637 GCA_040006855.1 Nitrospira sp. | reverse complement strand
TTTCGGACAGCGCGACCAAAAGTCTACAGGGCCATGGGATTAGTCCCGCAAGAAGACATGACGGGCGTTGAGCTTTGGATGGAGCTTCACGCCGAGTCTGTGCCGGTCCATAGAACAGAAACCGCGGACAAGAGCGCAGAACCGGAGAAGCTTGTACGTCTAGGGTTAAGATTATCCTCGAATTTATGAGCGGCTTGGAAGGAGTGATCCCGGCCAAATCAGTAGGGACGATTATGGCCCGTTAATACATGGGCGTTCTGTTTCAACTGTTACCATCGTCTTGTAGTCAAAGCGGGGGGATTTGAATCCGTTGCCTTTTTCCTTATTGAGTGCCCGGCCTGCAAGACCAAGTGGTCGCGCGCCCCGCAACCCATGCCCGAGCGGTACAGCGTTGCAAGTTGGAAGGAGGTCATTTAGAAGGCGCTGTATGCTGAGTTGCGAAGAAATGGCAAGCTAGCCGAGAACGCCTGACCCTTCGGACACAACGGTATCCTCTCAATAATCATCCGGCCCAATCCCTTCCTCCTTCGCACACTCTGAACAATAATACATGTCGCTCGTCCAGACCGTCCACAAAGCCTCGTCCGTCGCATCGGCGGCCTTCTTGCCGCATTCACAGCAGAACGCGCCCCATTGCTTTCGCACCAACACTGAGGCTTTGAGATGCTGAACGGGCATAGACGCTCCTTCAATCAAGATTTAATTATAAGGCCGAGCTTAAAACACCACCTTTTCTACTGCCTCCCGCAGCGTCTCCAGCGGAAAATCCAGATGGACATACACGCTGTTCTGAACACTCGCGGCCAGTCCGTGCCCTAGATGATAGTGCCGGACCTCAGACTGAACGCCTTGCTTGACCATCCCCGAGGTCTGGAAGCGCCGACCCTGATTGCTGACAAGGGCTTTATGGGCCTCTTCGCGGAGAACGCCGTAGACAGCTTTCTGGCCTTCAAGTGCGACTTCATCCATTGCCTTCCTATCGGCCTTGGCCTCTTCCGTGGCGTTGAGCTGGCCGTATACCCATTGTTGAACGATCGCGTCGAACCGTCCTTGATCCTCATCAACAGGTCCTCCAGAGGTAGCGATTTTTGCTTTAAACGGGTAGCAGCTTTCAGATACCCTGACCGTACCACCACCTCTTCTGGATCCGAAGTCTAAACCGCTTTCCAGACCTGTACGCCGTGAACGTTGACGCGGAAGTGAAATTGTGGCCCCCGTTGCACGAGCACGCCTATCCCCTCTACAATCCCGGTAGCATGAGCCTGTTCGATCCTCATACCCTCACAATTTTGGGCCTCGGATTCGTGCTGGGGTTGCGTCACGCCTTAGACGCGGACCATCTCGCGGCGCTGTCGACGGTCTTGGCCGAACGGCCGACGGTGCAAGCCTCCACCACCATCGGATTTTTCTGGGGACTCGGGCACACGCTCATGCTGCTGTGTGTGGGGATCGCGCTGTTGGCGCTGAACCTGACGATTCCCGAATCGCTAGCCACGGTTTTTGAGTTTGCTGTGGGGGTGATGTTGGTGGGTCTCGGGCTTTCGCTAGCTCTCCGTATCTATCGGGAGCAATGGCATCTCCATGCGCATGACCATGAGGGGCGGCCGCATGTGCATTTGCACAGTCACCATCTACAGCCGGATCACGCCCACGGACATTGGTATCAAGGGTCGTTGCGTCCGCTCCTGATCGGCATGGCGCATGGGTTGGCGGGGTCGGCGGCGCTCATGTTGATCGTGCTCTCCACGGTGACGGGGATTGGTCAGGGGATCGGTTACATCGTCATATTCGGGGTCGGGTCGATTCTCGGTATGGTCGGCGTCGGGGCCGTGCTCAGTCTGCCGGTCGTCTACTCCGTCTCGGTGGGGCCGAGAGCCTATTGGATGGTGCAGGGACTGGCCTGTCTCGCGAGCATCGGTTTGGGACTCTTGATGATGGTGCGCATCGGGTTGGGCGGTGGGTGGTCGTAAGCCGATCGACCCCTGGGTACCGGCGCCTGTGTGCTACCACTGGATCGATGTTCTCTTCCTCTGAGGTGAATGGGTTCGGTCTGCAGTCAGGCAATCCTTCAAATCTGTGTGCGCCTTCCGAAGAGGTGTGCTATTCTCCCGCGCAGTGCAGATGTCGCACCCACAAGAGCGTGAGGCAGAGCCTAGGCACGCAGATATTCCTGGGAAGCCGTGGCCATGAATATTCGCGTCTTGGGTTGTCATGGCTCCGGGCAGTTAGTGCCTGGAAGCAACGGTCCGATTCAGTGCGGCACCTGCGGGTTTTTGGTTAACGACCGTGTGCTGGTCGATGCCGGCACAGTAGGGTCGCGGTTATACCTCGAGGAGCAGCGGCGCATCCGGGTGGTCTTGCTGACCCACCTCCATTTCGATCATATTCGCGAGTTGCCGACGCTGGCCGATAACTTGGTCGGTGAGATTGATGAGCCGGTCGTCATTGCCGCCATTCCCGAGGTATTGAACGGGCTGCACCGGCATATTTTTAATGGAGCGGTGTACCCCGATTTTTTTCGGTTACCCGATCCCGTTAAACCGGTCTTCGTGGCGCATCAACTTCGACCGGGACGAGAAGATCTATTGGGTGGTTTGGGGGTCACGCCGATTCTGGTGAACCATGTCGTGCCGACGGTGGGATTCCTCCTTCGCGAGGGGGCGCAGACGGTATTGTACAGCGGCGACACCTATCGGACGGAAGCGCTCTGGCAGGTGGCGAAGGATGTGTCCGGTTTGAAGGCGGCGTTCATTGAGGCCTCGTTTCCCAATGAGATGGTCGAACTGGCGAGAGTGGCAAAACATCTCACTCCTGCGTTGCTGGCCGAGGAATTTGCGAAGTTGGCCAAGCCGGAGTTGCCGGTCTATGCCTACCATCTCAAACCGCGGTTTCGCGAACAGATCAGGCGGGAACTCGGGCAATTGGGCATTCATCATTTGACCGCGCTTGAAGAGGGCCATACCCTCCTACTATAGGTGACCACAGATGGCTTGGTTTAAAAAAGGGAAGACAGACGAGGCAGAGCCCCCCAAACGCTCCAAGGTGGCGGAGGGGATGTGGCTGAAGTGCAATCATTGCCGGGAAATCGTTTATCGCAAGGAGGTGGACCGGAACAATAAGGTCTGCCCCAAGTGTGACTATCATTTCCCCATTTCGGTCATTGAGCGCATCAACCTGTTGGTTGATCTCGGGACCTTCAAAGAGTGGGACGCCGACCTGGAGCCGCAGGATCCCCTGCAATTTCAGGATACTCGCTCGTATAAAGATCGGATCAAAGCCCAACAGGAAAAGACCGGACGGAAAGACGCCATGGTGATCGGCCAGGGGGCGATCAATGGGCGCAAGGTGGTGCTGTGCGTCTTTGACTTTGGATTCATGGGCGGCAGCATGGGATCGGTCGTGGGAGAGAAGATCTGTCGCGCCGTCGATCGGGCATTGGAAGGACGGTTGCCCTTGATCCTCGTGACGGCTTCAGGTGGAGCCCGCATGCAGGAGGGTATTCTATCACTCATGCAGATGGCGAAAACGTCTGCGGCGGTGGCAAAGTTGGGCGAGGCCAAGCTTCCATTCGTCTCGATTTTGGCCGATCCGACATTCGGTGGGGTGACGGCGAGTATCGCCATGTTGGGGGATGTCATTATCGCCGAGCCGAAAGCGTTGATTGGGTTTGCGGGACCGCGCGTCATCGAGCAGACCATCAAGCAACAATTACCCGATCAGTTTCAGCGGGCCGAGTTTTTACTCGATCATGGAATGATCGATATGATCGTCGAGCGGAAACAGTTGAAAGAAGCGGTCAGCACGTTAGTGGGTCACTTCTAGCTCCAAGGCCCTTCCCCGGATTGCCACGATGACCTATTCCGAGACAGTGCAATTTCTCTACGGCCTGCAGCAGCATGGAATTAAACTGGGCCTTGAGACGATTCGCGCCTTGCTGACCAGGGTGGGCGAGCCCCAGCAGTGCTATCCCGCGCTTCACATCGGCGGGACTAACGGCAAGGGATCGACGGCCGCGATGGTTGCGTCCATCTTGCAGGCGGCGGGCCATCGGGTAGGCCTCTATACCTCGCCGCACCTGATTGATTTTCGTGAGCGGATCCGTGTCAACGGCGCCATGGTTCCAGAAGCTCGCGTGACCGCGTTGGTCGAGGCCCTGCAGGCGGCTGCGGCGCCCGATCTAGCCCCGACATTTTTTGAATTCACGACGGCGCTCGCGTTTCAATACTTTGCCGAATGCCAGGTTGATGTGGCGGTGCTGGAAGTGGGCTTGGGAGGGCGATTCGACGCAACCAATGTCGTGGAGCCGCTGGCGACCGCCATTACCACCATCGGACTGGATCACGAAGCCTATCTTGGTTCGACCTTGGAGGCGATTGCGTTTGAGAAGGCCGGGATTATCAAAGCTGCGGTGCCCGTGGTGATCGGCCGCATCGACGCGCCGGCTTGCCGAGTGATTGAGGCGCGGGCCTCGACGGAAGCGGCTCCTGTTCTTGCCCTGGATCGGGAGTTTCGCTGCGAAGGGCCATCGCCGGTCGACTGTCGCTATGTCGGGATGGCTGCGCAGTACGAGCATTTGTGCTGTCCGCTTCCGGGACGGTTTCAACTGGACAATGTCGCCTGCGCTTTAGCCTTGATCGAATTGGCCGCGGAGCGAGGCCTGGGAGTCTCGGAAGAAGCGGTTCGCATGGGGTTGCAGCATGTTGCCTGGGAAGGCCGGCTGGAAATCGTCGGCGAGACGCCCACCGTCCTCGTGGACGGCGCACACAATCCTGCGGCCGCGGTCGTGCTGGCCGAATATCTCGCTGAATGGCGGCGGGCGAATCCCGCTACGAGGATCCATCTGATCGTCGGGATGATGCGCGATAAACATCCGCGTGAATTTTTCCGCCCATTGTTACCGGTGATCGACAGCGTGATTCTGACGCAGGCTGACCTGCCTCGTGCCTCGACCGGTTCGGATCTGCGTGAGATCCTGCGTGATTGCGTACCTTTCGCACAGGTGGCGGCGACGTCGGCTGATGCGCTTGCTTGTGCGAAGCGCTCAGCGGCCCCATCCGACCTCATCTGTGTGACAGGCTCTCTGATGCTGGTCGGCGAGATGAAGGCCCTTCTACGAGGGTGTTCCCTCTCACCTATTCGTGGCTGAGATGGGGCCAGACCGCTACTCGATTTCCAGGTTGTGGTGGGCGGTGGCTCGTCACGCATCGGTTGGTCTCTTCTGTGGACTCTTCTCTCTGCTCCTGATGTCTGGATCGGCCGGGGCGCAATCCACGGTCACCACGCCTTCACCGACGAATCAACCCCTCACGGTCACCGCGGAACGAATCGATCAGCTTCAGGATCACGATGTGTATGAGGCGGATGGGTCGGTGGTGGTCACCCAGGGTCCGCTTCGACTCACCGCTGATCATGTGACAATCAACGCGCTGCCGGGCACGCTCGTAGCAACGGGGCATGTGCATTTCATAGATCCGACCTCCGATCTGAAGTCGGAACGGTTGGAGTTGAACGTCAACACGGAAGCAGGCGTGGTTACACAGGCTTCGATGTACGTTCGGACCAGCAACTCGTTCTTCACCGGGCGAAGCATCCGACGCCTGTCGGAAGATCACTACCGGATCAAAGAGGGCACTTTTACCAACTGTGATGCGAAAGAGGGCGAAATTCCCGCCTGGCGGTTCAAGTTCGACGATCTCGATGTGAATACGGGAGAAGGTGTCGGTATGAAACGGGGATGGCTCTGCATGCGTGACACCCCGATCATTCCTGTGCCGACGCTGACCTATCCGCTCAGCAATCGCCACAGTGGTTTTCTCATTCCCACACCCGGTTACGACAACCGGTTCGGACTCCATTATCAACAGGGCTATTTCTGGGCGATCAATCCCAGTCAGGATCTCACGATTTCACCGTCGTATTATTCCAACCTCGGCTATGGAAGCGATCTGTTGTATCGCTACTATCTGGATCGGAGATCGAGCGGGCAGTGGTTCGCGAGCTTTCTTCAACAGACTCAATTGCCGAATGTGTCGGGGGTTGATCAGACGAGCACCGACGACCGGCGTCTGCGTGGCTTGATCAGCGGCCAGCATGTGCAGCAGGTCACGGATACGCTCCTGGTTCGTGGGCAAGCATCCTTCGTCTCGGACCGGCAGTATCTCCAACAGCTCAGCAATTCGGGCGCACAACGAGCCTCGCCGAGTGGTGAGTCGACGTTGCTGGCGACCCAACGCCTGCCTTACGGCAGCGCCTATTTTCTCGGTCAGTATCTTCAACCGTTGAACTCCGGCGGCCCCGACACTTTTCAGCGTCTGCCTGAGGTTGGCTATGTGTTGCCGAATACCTCGCCGTTTGGGATGCCGCTTCTCATGAACCTGGACAGCAACTTCGTGAATTTTTACCGCGAGCAGGGGTTTGCGGTGAATCGCATGGACCTCATGCCGGGGATCACCACGGACGTGATTGATGTCGGGCATCTGATCGGCCTGACGCCCCATTTTAAATTCAAGGAAGTCTACTACACGCGCGGGATTCAAGAGGCGAGTCCCCTGCACCGCGAGACGTTTTGGGGTGCGCTCGATGCCACGTCGAGACTGAGTCGCCGCTTCGCCGGGAGCGAGGGAGGCAGCTTCCTGCATACGATCGAGCCAAGCGTGATGTATGAGTATGTGCCGGGTAGCAGCCAGTCCCAGATCGCGCAGATCGATCAGGTGGACGACATCCCGAAAAAGAACTTGATGACTTACTCGCTTAGGACCAAGCTGCTTGAACAGAAGGTAAACGGTCAATCCTTCAATTGGCTGGATTTGACCGTGGCGCAGAGTTATCACGTGGGCGAGGTGCAGACGCGGGCGCGTGAATTTACCCCCGGCATATTGCCCTTTCTGGGATCCCTCACCCAGCCGTTACAGCCGGCGACGGTGGATGTACAGGGCCGAAAATTCTCCGACCTCTGGCTGCGGGCGGTGATCGGGAACACCGCGCCGGAATTTTACCGGCCTCCCGCTGCGAACGAGGCGCTCGGAAAAAATGTGACCGGTGGGCAGATCCTGCCTCCGACGAATTCGTATCTCACGGTCGATGCGTTCTTAGATCCTTATCGCGGTACCTTCAGCCAGTGGAATACCGATCTCCGGGTTCAGCAATCTAACTATTGGTATGTTGAAGTGGGGCAACGATTCAGCCGGGACGGTAACCGAGTCAGGCGCGGTGACATTTGGAATCCGATCTCGTTCAACGAGGTGTACGCTCCCACCAATGAAATTCAGTTCGTCACTGCGGGCGGAGGATTTCGAACGCCCTGGGGGTGGACCATCGGCGCGAAAGGCTATTACGATGTCAAAGGCGGCCGCAGCCCGGAATACGATGTGGTGGCGCTCTATCAAAACCCGTGCAAGTGTTGGTCGCTCGGGTTGTACTACTTGCAGTTCCCGGACCGCCAGAGTTATTCGTTCATGGTGAGCATGACGGGAATCGGATGGACGGAGAACTTCGGCACGATTGTCGCGCGGACTGTGTTGGGCCCCTTGTTGGTTGGGGATCGCGGCTTGCCTTGGGCTGCGCCGGGCGGTCCCTATGGTCGATCTGAGAACCCTCTGCCTGTGCAGTCAATGCCGATGGGTCGATACTGAATCGCGACGATTGTGATCAGGGCGCAGGGGGGCCAAGTCTCTCTGTCAATTGGAGGCAGGCCACAGCGGATGAGGTAAGATCTGAGAACGACCCTTTCAGCAATCGTGCTGTTGATAGCAATGGGGATGCAGCTTGCGACCTCGTCTCATCTTCATGCGGCCGAGCGTCCCTCTCACCTGCAGCGGGCGACAGTGTTTTTGAAAGCCGGTGATTACCGGCAAGCGGTAGAGGCCTGCCAGGCGGAAGTGCGAGAAGCTCCCTCGGCCCGGAGCTATGTCTTTCTCACCTATGTGTATCACGCGCTCGATGGCTATCTTGAGCATCTGGCGAGCACCGATCAATGGGTGCGCGTGGAACAGCTGTATCTAAATCTGGTCGCCGGGCGACCGGAAGATTTGGTCGATCCGCCGGACGTGCTGGCCCGCATTGCGAAGGAACTGATTCAGCAAGCGGTGCAGCGGCAGGCTGATATGACCGCTGCCATGGCTGCTCGATTGGATGAAGCGCTGGTGAAGCAGTTGTGGCAAGAGCAAGCGTCTTGGCGTCAGTCCAGACCTGCCGATTGGTGGTCCGGTGCGCCTCCTCAGTGGCAATGGGAGGGCTCATGATTTGACTCTCCGCGAAACCGTGTTATAGGATGATTAAAGTGCCCTGAAGTTGATTCATGGCGTGTATTGTGACTGAGTGGCGAGCTGGATCGCGATCTGAAATCGCGACAAGGAGGGGGTACTGTGGCAGGCGATGCGTTGAAAGCGACTGATGCGACGTGGGACGAGGATGTCATGAAGGCATCTGAATTAGTCATGGTGGATTTTTGGGCGGTCTGGTGCGGGCCATGCCAAATGGTCGCTCCGATCGTCGACGAGTTGGCGACAGAATATGCGGGCAAGATCAAGGTCCGCAAACTGAATACGGATGAGAATCCAGAAATCGCGGGCCGGTATCAGGTAATGAGCATTCCGACGATTCTCTTTTTTAAAAACGGGCAAGCAGTGGAACGATTGGTGGGTGCGCGCCCGAAGCGCCAGTTCAAAGAGATTATCGACTCACTGCTGACTCAACATTCCGGCGCTGCCTAGCGCCCCGGCCCTCAGCAGCATGTTGACCGAGCTGCGCATCTCGAATTTCGGTGTCATCGAGCAGCTCGCTGTACGTTTTGGCTCCGGTTTCATCGTGTTTACCGGTGAAACCGGAGCCGGCAAATCCCTTCTTATCGATGCGGTCACCCTTCTGGTGGGGGGCCGCGCTTCTACCGATCACATCCGTGCGCAAGCCGACGAAGCCGACCTCGAAGCGGCTTTTGTGCTGGCATCTGACCATTCTCTTCTCCAACTGCTCCAAGCCAAGGGTTTTGCGCGTACCGGTGAGACGGAGATTCTCATCCGTCGTGTCATCTCTCGCACGGGGCGAAACCGGACATATTTGAATGGGAGTCTCTGCCCGGTCCACCTGCTTGAAGAATTGGGGGGGGCGCTGGTCGATGTGCACGGTCAGCACGAGCAACAATCGTTGCTGTCGTCGTCCGCCCAGTTGGAGGCGCTGGATGCCTTCGGCCGCCTCCAGTCTCTTCGTCTGGAGTATCAGGCGGCCTATAAGATCTGGCGGGAACAGATGGCCGAACTCGAAACCGTCACTACCCAGATTGCTCAGCGTCGAGAACGTGAAGATCTGTTGCGATTTCAATTCCAAGAGATTGCTGATGCTGGGGTAGAGGCAGGCGAGGATAGGAGGCTCGATCAGGAGCGCCCACGTCTGATGCACAGTCAACAGCTTGGAGAGCTATCCGATCAGCTGCATGAGTTGCTGTATGCGGGTGAGCAGGGAGTGTTGAGTTTGCTCGCCTCCGCGCGCAAGATCCTGTCAAGAATGGATGCAGTCGACGCCACGACGGCCGGATGGACGAGAATCGTGGACGAGGCAGTAATTCCGCTCCGAGATTTGGCTGATCAGGTTCGGGAGTATCGAGATCGTGTGGAAGCGAACCCGGCACGATTGATGGAAATCGAACAACGACTCGACCGACTTCATCGCCTCACGAAGAAGTATGGAGGAACATTGGACGCGATGCTGGCCCTGCAGGAATCCTTGCGTGCCCAACTCGCTCAATTGGATACGGCAGAAACTCGCTTGCAGGAGTTGGCGCGTGCCGTGGACGACGGCGCTCGCCGTGCCCGTGAACTCGCCGGGCGGCTATCGCGCAAGCGGCTCGATGCAGCGAAGAAGCTCATGATTCAGGTGACTAAGGAGCTGGCCGCCTTGCGTATGGACCGTACCCGTTTTGCTGTAGAGGTGTCGCCGCTATCTGGCGAGACGGGATGCGGCCAGACAGGGCAAGATGCCGTGGAGTTTCTATTCTCAGCCAATCCTGGTGAACCCCTTAAACCGCTGGCGCGAGTGGCCTCGGGAGGAGAACTGTCTCGGGTGATGTTGGCACTCAAGACGATTCTGGCCGAAAGCGATCAGGTTCCCGTTCTCATTTTCGATGAAGTGGATGCCGGTGTCGGTGGGGCGGTGGCCGAGGTAATGGGGACGCGGCTTCGAGATCTTGGCCGGCATCATCAAGTCTTATGTGTGACGCATCTGCCTCAAGTGGGATCTCAGGCGCATGCGCATTACCTCGTGGAAAAAGAGATCCGACAGGGGCGCACCGTCACGCAAGTTAGATTGCTCAAACCGAAGGAACGAGAAGAAGAAGTGGCGCGGATGTTGGCTGGGGTCACGGTGACGAAGCGTGCGCGTGCGGCGGCGGCGGAAATGATTGGAAGCGTCAAAGATAAGCCGTAGCCGTCGGCTCAGTTGTCCGGAGAGGTCTTTGCGATCGCAAGGGCGGGCAATGAAGATTTACACTCCCGTACCACGCGGGCAAACAGTTCCGTCAGCTTGGGATCGAAATGCGTATCGGCTTGCAGGGAGACCTGTCGGATTGCGTCATCAATGGACAGAGGTAGGTGCCCAGGCATATCGACTGTAAGGTTATCGAACGCCTGTGCAATAGCGACGATACGCGCCAACAACGGAATGCCGGCGCCCTGCAGGCCGTGAGGGTTGCCCACACCGTCGAACCGTTCGTGATGATACGCCACGATTTGTCCCACCTCAGCTTGGAATCCCAGCGGTAACAGCATGCGCGCACCGGCCTCGGAATGCTCCTTGCCGTATGCGCTGTTTCCGACGCAATCGTCTTCATCCGGCGTATATTTATAATTGGAGAGGCTGATTTTTCCGATGTCGTGGAGAAAGGCCCCGAGTGCCAGGGCTTTCTGTTCTGGGAGGGGGAGATTCATCTGGTTGGCGAGGAGCGACCCGTAGAAACTGACGCGACTGCAGTGATTCAAGAGCTGGCGGTCCTTGGCTTCAAGCAGGTCGGATAGCAAGGGGATCAAAGCGGTCAGCTCGCCCGCACCAGTGACAGCATCGGAAGAAGACTTGCCGATGGCAAAATAGTTGGATTGCACGTCCTTCCAGGCTTGGGTCGCTTCTTGTTCCGTGCCCCATAACGCGGTCGATGTTTTCAGGAACGATCGTAAGTAGTCCAGACGCTGTTTTTTTTCCAGCGTTTGGTTGATCAGCGTGATGAGCTCGGTGACATTGAAAGGCTTGAGCAAGTACCCGGCTGCACCGTGCCGGATTCCTTCCATGGCGGACTTCAAGCTCCCATAACCGGTGATGATGATGACTTCAATATCTGCATAGTCTTGCTTGATATCCTGGAGCAGGTCGATGCCCTGACGATCGGGCAATTTTTGGTCGAGCGTGATGAGGTCGATGTGCCGTTCTTTCAGGACTTGTAGTGCAGACTTGGCGTTGTCGGCCGAATGAATTGTGAAGAAGGGTCGGAGGATAACTTTGAGCGCATCGCGCGGTCCGGTCTCATCATCGACGACTAGCACCGACGGTTTCTCAACTACGTAATCGACTGGTGTGTCAATCTCCATTCAGAGCGCTCCTCAAGTGCAGTGCAACTTCAAGGAAGATGAATCGCAAGACTCATACCGTTCATTTTCC
>JBDTWG010000084.1:0-11716 GCA_040006855.1 Nitrospira sp. | reverse complement strand
TGGGTCATGCGCCAGGGATCCAAGAGTTGGGTGAGACGTTTTTCCGCCAGCACATTCTGTTCCCGCGCAACTTCCCGGACAGTCTTTCCAGACTTATACGCGTCCTTGGCAAGCTTGGCGGCGGCTTCATATCCAATGACGGGAGCGAGGGCCGTGCACATGGCGAGGCTTTCTTCGATGAGGCTCTTGCATCGCTCCTCATTCGCCTTGATGCCGTCGATACATTTCACCGCAAAATTCGTGGACGCCGTTGCCAGCAGCTCGATGGATTGCAACAGGTTATAGGCCATCACCGGCAGCATGACGATCAGTTCGAAGTTCGCTGCCTGGCCCCCGACGGTAATCGTGACATCATTGCCGATCACCTGCGCGCAGACCATTGTGACGGATTCGGCAATGACCGGATTCACCTTCCCCGGCATGATGGATGATCCGGGTTGGGTTTCCGGCAAATTGATTTCGCCCAGACCACAGCGTGGCCCAGACCCGAGCCAGCGAATGTCGTTCGCAATCTTCATCAGACTGACCGCTAGCGTTCGCAATGCTCCGCTGGCCTCTACAAGAGAGTCTTGGGCTGATTGCCCTTCGAAGTGGTTCACGGCTTCTTGAAAGGGACACCCGGTCTCTTTCGAGATGACGGCCATGACCTTGGATGCGAACTTCGGATGGCAATTGAGTCCGGTGCCGACTGCCGTACCGCCGAGAGCGACTTCGCTCAGGGCGGCTTGCGCCCGTTTCATCCGAGCGATGCCCAATTCGATTTGTCTGGCGTAGCCGCTGAATTCTTGCCCCAACCGAACCGGCGTCGCGTCTTGCAAATGGGTGCGGCCGATCTTGACGATCTTGTCGAACTCTCGGGCTTTTCCGTTCAGCGCCTTCTGGAGCCGTGTCAGTGCGGGGATCAGTTGCCGTTGAATCGTTTCTGAGGCGGCGATGTGAATGGCGGTTGGAATGACGTCATTGCTGGATTGTCCTAAATTCACGTGGTCATTCGGGTGCACCAACTTACTGCCTCTGGCACCGCCGAGGAATTCCGTCGCACGATTTGAAATCACCTCGTTCGCATTCATGTTGGTGGAGGTGCCGGATCCGGTTTGAAAAATATCCACCGGGAACTCAGCGTCGAGATGCCCTTCCACCACTTCGGTGGCGGCGCGTCTGATGGCTTCGGCCGGCTTCTTGTCGAGGAGTTTCAGCGAATGGTTCACACCGGCGGCGGCGCGCTTGATGAGTCCCATAGCTCGGATCATGGCGCGCGGGAAACGTAGCGAGCTGATGGGGAAATTTTCGATTGCGCGGGCCGTCTGCACACCATAATAGGCGTTGGAGGGAACCGGCAGTTCGCCCATTGTATCCCGCTCCATGCGCGTGTGGCTCGTTGGGGCTGCAGCGGTGGCGTTGGTGACTGGCGCGATGCCGGTCGTGCGTGAGCGCTTCTTCATCGTCAGGTCTCCTCGAATAACTGACTGGCGGTTGACGTAGACGTGTTGGAGCCGCGCATCTTAAACGGTCATGCGGCGGAAGCACAAGCATGGCTGAGCGTCATGACCTGAGGAACATGCAGGCCGATGTGCGGAGGGTGGAGCAGACAACGATGTGCTGACTGACATACCAGTAGGACGTATGACATGCTCACTTCTTCGAGCGTGCGGAGCGGGAGGACCGGCGTGTTGCAGGATTATCTGGGGTGTGAACTGCAAAAAAGAACGGCCCGCCAAGAGCGGGCCGTGGTTCACTTCACGATCGAATCGGTTTAACCAATCTTCACATCGATCTGTTTCGGTTTGGCCTTCTCCGATTTCGGAAGATGCAAGTGCAGCACACCATCGGCGTACTCCGCCTTCACCTTACTTTCATCAACCGTATCGGGAAGCGTGAAGCTCCGCACAAACCGTCCGTACGAGCGCTCGATCCGGTGATACTTCTTTCCCTTTTCTTCCTTCTCTTGTTTCCGTTCGCCCTGAATAGTCAGGACGCCGTCTTCCACCGTCACCTTCACATCTTCCTTTTTGACCTCCGGAAGTTCTGCCTTAATGGCATACTCCGCCTCCGATTCGCTGATATCGACCGTAGGGGTCCAATCAGCCACAGTCATGACTTCCTTTCCCGACCCTGCGGCCGGGCTGGTTGCCGGTCTGGCGACCATCCGATTCAACCGGTCCGACATCTCTTCCAATTCCCGAAAGGGATCCCATCTTACGACTGCCATAATCCTGCCTCCTTGTGTGGATGTGTTGAGTGGTTTCATCTACGGGACATCCTCTGCACTAGCAAGTAGGTAATCTTGACGCGGGTGAAGTCAATGGCAGCGCGCGAAGAGATATGGCTGGACGAAGGCCTTGACATTCGAGGGCCCGGCATTATTTATTAGCCCCCTTTGCTGGACGGAAAGGAGTGCTATGTTGGAATTCATGTCCTATGCGTTGCTCGGCGGGATCATGTTGGTGACGTCTGTGGTGTTGTGGTGGTTCATCGGCCGTACCGAATAATCGGCTACCGCCGCTCGATCGGGACGTAGGATCGGTTATGCTCCCCCGAGTAAATTTGATCGGGTCGGTAGAGTTTATTTTCCCGTAGCTGCTCCAGCCAATGTGCCAGCCAGCCGCTCACCCGTGCCATGGCAAACAGCGGCGTGAACAGATCCACCTCGATGCCCATCTTGTCGTAGACAATACCTGAGTAGAAGTCCACATTGGGGTAAATGCCTTTGCCCTGGAGACGTTCATTCGCCAGTTGCTCCACCGCCACCGCCACTTCATAGAGTGGCGAGGTGCCGCAGACATTGAAGAGGCGCATGGAGAGTTCCTGCAGCACGGTGGCGCGGGGATCTTTCACCTTATAGACCCGGTGCCCGAATCCCATCAGTTTTTGTTTCCCCTGCAGCTTGGCCTCCACGGCCTCCCGAGCGTGGGCCGACGTGCCAATCTCTCTCAACATGATGACGACTTCCTCGTTCGCGCCTCCATGCAACGGCCCCTTCAGCGCCCCGATCGATGAGGCCACCACGGTGTAGGGGTCGGCCAGGGTCGAGGCCGTCACCATGCCGGCAAAGGTCGAGGCATTCATGGTGTGTTCGGCGTGCAGAATCAGGCAGTCATCGAACACCTCGCTCCACAGCGGATGCGGGACGGTCTCGGTCAGCATGTACAAAAAATTGTCGGCGAACGGAAGATCGTCCCGCGGTGGAAGATACTCGTCTCCGCGCCGCAGGCGAGCCCAGGCCGCCACGATGGTCGGCAGTTTGGCAATGAGTCGCACCGCCGACCAATAGTTGTTTTCCACGTCTTTCACATTCCGCCCCGGATAAAACATGCCCAACGCGGCGACGGCCGCCTGCAAGGCGTCCATGGGATGCCCATGTTCGGGCAGCACCTTCAACAGATCGACGATACGAAATTTGATCCGCCGATGGTGGGTCACATCTTGGACCCACTGGGCGAGTTCCGTAGCCGTCGGCAGGCGGCCAAAGAGCAACAGGTAACTGGTCTCCAAGAAGGAGGACTGCTGGCACAACTCCTCTACGCGGATGCCTCGATATTCGAGCACGCCCCGCTCCCCGTCCACATCGCTGATCGCCGATTTTGCGGCGGGAACACCGGCAAGGCCCGGCATAAAATCATGCGGCATAACTTCTCTTCCCCTCTCCCTGCGTGCACCAGCAGGTGTCACAACTGAGCCCACTTCGGCACGGGTTGATTGCAGTCTCGTGTGGCCAGCTTACCATGATCTATGGCATCGGCTCAGCCCTCGCCTTGAATTGATCAGATTCCCTTGGCATACTGGCTCACAGACATGCGATGTGTGAATGGGAGGTGAAGGTGACGGGGTTGGCGAGAATCCTTCTCGTGTTCGGGGTGGTGGTCTTGGTCGTGGCCCTGATGGTACTGTGGCGGGATGATCGTCCTGCGAATCTTGAGAAGTCAGGCGCTTCACTGGGAGAGCCGCGGGTCGGCCGCAGTACGCTGAGCCACGGAGGCCCGGGTGTGAGCGGTCCTCCGGAAGCGCAAGGCCGCCCGTTGAAGCCTGTAGATAACGTCCCTTCCGACCAATCTCCTCAGGCGATCAAGAGGTAACGAATGAGTGTGTTCCGTGCACTGGCCATCGGAACCCTGGCCATGCTGTCTCTTGCGACACCCGCGTTGGCTCAGGTGGACGTGACGGCTTTTGCCGTTGTCAGCGATCCTCCCAAAGATAAGATGCGCGTCGCTGCGAAGACTCTTCTGGACGGTGCCGTATCCGATATGAAACTCGTGCCGGCAGAATCAGTTCTTGGTAATCCGGTGTGGCGTACCCTCGAAGTGTGTCATGCGCTCAAGCTTGAAGGCTCAAAATCGGGGGATGGATTTAAGGTGAACTCCGCGCGGGTGCTCGATGCCAGCATGCTACCCATGGCGCTGCAGGGGTACGCAGGAGATTGTTTGATCAAAAAGGCCGTGGAGATTGCGCCACTGGCGGATTAACGGGCTCGTCAGAGGTACACGTAGCAGCCCAACAGGTTCTCTTTCCCCACTCCCATCATATCCGTATCGAGGGGATCTGCAGGCTGCGCGTTAGGAGGCGCATTCGGGGCAGCATGTCGGTTCTTCTTCCGCGTCGCATTCGTCGGCCGTGAGGGGGAAGAGTTGTTCACACAGCCGGCAGGGGCGGATTTCGAAATAGGCCACGCCTTGGTCGTCGATGTCGGTCGGTAACAACAGTTCAAGAGGGTCGTAGCCCAGTCGAACGTTGTCCTCGAAACAAATGATCGCCAGACGGTCGTTAAAGACTTCGAACGTGGCTTCCTTGCCTTTCCGATCCAGCCGGTGACCGACGACGAAGACCGGTTGCCCCTTGCGTTTGGTGCGCAGGTCTTTCAAAGTGCGCTGAGCTGTTGAGGCGCAGGAGAATTTGCCTGTCTGGTCGCTGGTATCGGTTCCGTATGTCGGCATAGAGAGTCGGTGCGTACTGACGTGTAATGCAGTGATGTAACACAGGTGAAAAAATTGCGTCAAGGGAACTTGCGCGAAAGGAGAGCGAAAGACATGGCGGAAATCACGATTTATCACAAACCCACCTGCTCCACCTGTCGCGAAGCGGTCCGTCTGGTGCGGGAAAGCGGACAGCCGTTTAAGGCCGTTAATTATTATGAGCAGCCGTTTACCAAGAGCCTCCTGAAGTCAGTCCTTAAGAAGGCGGGGGTGGCGGTGCGGGATGTCTTGCGCGCCAAGGAAGATCTGTACAAGTCCCTTAAGCTTTCGAATGACAAGCTGAGCGAGGATGAGTTGCTCGATCTGATGCTCAAGCACCCGGATTTGATTCAGCGCCCTCTCGTGGAAAAGGGAGACCAGGCGATGTTGGCGAGACCGGCCGAAACGATCAGGAAGCTGCTGTAAACAAGATGGGGTCGGAGCGCTCCAGTCGGAGCGCCGGCGGAAAAGGATGGAGAAACGAGCTGATGCCTATGTTCAGTTCTGTGAATCGCGTGTCCTTCCTCGGGCGGATTCTGCAACGACTCAATTTGCGGTTTCCTTCACTCTTTGTCCTCTTCGCCCTGCTCACCCTGGCCGATATCGTCATTCCGGACGTCATTCCATTGGCCGACGAAATCGGCCTGGCGTTACTGACGCTCCTGCTGGGATTGTGGAAGGACCGTCGCAATTATCGCCGAGCCGGGTTTCCTCGCGATGCCGGGAGGTGAGCCAATTCTGTTATCGACCTGCGCGACCGGAGAGGTGCATCCAGAGGTTTAGGCGGGATGATCGAGGTGGCCGAATCGAAGCTTGCCCAATTCCGGGTCGATCCACACCTTGAGGTCACCTGACAAGACGCTGAGCAGCGTTTCGCCGACCAGCTGACGACGCCATCCGCGCAACACCGGAATATCGACTTCTTCCTCCGGCGAGGTGCGTTCAACCAGGGCTTGCAGATCGCCGGTGGTGGCGATCAAGGTCGGGGCGATGTTCTCCATGGCGGCCCTGGATTTCAGGACGGACTGAAGGAGCTCCAACACACCGGTGGATTCAGGATCCGGTTTCCGATCGCGCGGAACCTCGGGCCATTCGCATTCGGGTCGCGCCAGCGCCTGCTGCATGGTGCTGAGCAGGGCCTGACCATTGCGTTCCACCTCAGAGGAGTACATGCCGCGCATGCCGCGGAGCTGATCGAGTGTGCGCGGCGTCTGCCGGGCCAACTGCACCAGCACTTCGTCACGCATCACTCGTCCTCTCGGCACATTCCGGCGCCGGGCTTCCCCTTCCCGCCAGGCTGCAAGATCACGCAGGACGCCGGCGGCGCGGGGTTTGAGACTTTCCCATCCGCGAATACGTTGATACCGTTCCAGCGGGTCACGGGCTTGCGCTCCAAGCGACACCTCCAGGCGGGAAAACTCCTCATCGACCCAATCCAGCCGACCCATGACGGTCAGTTTTTGCCGGAGATGTCGGTGGATGGGCAAGAGGAATGTCACGTCATCCAGGGCATAGACCAGCTGCTCGTGACTCAACGGGCGCTGGCTCCAATTCGTAAACGTATGGGCCTTGTCGAGTTTGACGCCTTGGACGCGCTGCACCAAGTTGGCATAGGCGGTTTGCGCGCCATAGCCGACCATGGCTGCCGCAATCTGGGTGTCGAAAAAGGGTTTCGGCAGGCGTCCGGCATGATGGGCAAACAGTTCAAGATCCTGGCGTCCCGCATGCAGCACTTTTTCGATGCGGCTGTCACAGACAATATCCCAGAATCGGACGATGGGCGCGGTGTCCTGCACAGCAGGAAAGTCGATGACCGCCCCCACGCCCTCTGCGGCGACTTGGATCAACTCCAAGCGGGGAATGAAGTGCTCTTCACCCATGAACTCGGTATCGATGGCGATGACCGAGCTATCCTCGAGGCGGTCGCAGAGAGCATCCAGCGAGTCGTCGGATGTAATCAAAGTCTGGTCAGGTTGCGCAGTTGGCATAGGTTACTCGGTGGGACGATATTCCGTGCCGCGCGAAATCGGCGGTTCGGTATTGCTCAAGCTCAAATATTCCTTCAAGAACTGATAGGCTTCGAGAATCCGCCGGAGTTCCGGTTCTGAACTCCGATCTCCATTGCGGGAATCAGGGTGCAGTTCCTTGGCGCGTTGACGAAAGGACGTGGTCACATCGGCGAGCGGGGTGCCGAACTCCAGACCCAGAATCTGATAGGCGTCGTAGGCATTGGTGACTTCGTTGGTTGCGCCGGTGGAACTTCCCTCTCCTCCTGCCGCTTTCAAGAAATCCGCGAGATTGATCTTCCGCCGCCGCCGCCGCGGCCGTTCGCGCACTTCGCTGTCGAGCTCATCCCAGCGATCTTCCACGAACTCCAGCCGGGATTCCAATCGAATGGCTCCCGACACATCCCGCACCTGTTCCAATTCCTCTTCGATTTGCTGCAGTGACCGTTCGACCTCTTCGAGTCCTGGTTCGACACGGAAATAACTGTCGACTCGCTCCTGCATCATAAAGTCGACGGCAAAATCCATGCTGTCCACGTTCTTGGCGCGGAGCATGCCGATCCGTCGGCGCATGCCGCGCTGATACTTGAACAGTCGGTTGGTTGAAAAGGCCACGAGTCCTCTCTGGGTCCTCTATTGAGCGCGACCTGGCGAGCAGGGTTGCGCCAAGGTCGATCGCATCTTAGCACAAGGCTTTGCGCTTCGATAAGCGTTGGGTAGCCGGCCTGACCTGCGCCGATGGTTCACAAGTACCAGAATGCGATGACTGCCACCATCGTGGGTGGCAAGGCAGCGAGGAATAATCCGACCGGATGGACGGTTTCATCCTCGAAATGACCGCGCAGGATCGCAATCCCAGCCGGATTCGGCGCATTGGCAATGATGGTCAAGCCGCCGCCCGTGACTGCTCCGGCGACCAGGGCATACTTAAACCCATCGGATAACCCTTCAACCAGCGATCCAAGGTAGGTCAGCGCGGCATTGTCGGTAAAGGCCGTGAGGATCGCTGCCCCGAAGAATACTCCTTCGTTGCGCATGCCCATGAGTAACGGCTGAAGCCACCATTGTTGCTGTCCACCCAAGACGACCAAACCAGCCAGAAAAAATGCGACCAGCAGCCCTTCCCGGAGGATCAACCGATCCTGGTGGCGCTCATAGGCCTGAGCGACGCCGAGGAAAAAGAGGAACAGTCCCATAAACATCGCAGGATGGTGGGCGAAGATGACCACTGTCGCAAGAAATGCCAGATGAATCCCAATCAGGGGCAGAGGGACGGCGTCTCCGCGCATGTCGCGACGGTTCATAACGAGCGCGGCCAATTCCTTACGGAACAGCATCGTCGCGACGACTGCGTTCACCACGACGACCAACGCGGCCCTCCACCCGAACGTGACCATCATAAAGCTTAGGTCCCATCCCCAGGTCGAAGCCACCATTAACACCGGCGGCGCGGCAAAAGGGGTGAGGGTACCGCCGATGGAAATGTTCACGAGGAGTACGCCGAGCGTCCCATATTTCAGGCGCGACGACAGTTCCTGTTGAAAGAACCGGTCGCGCAGGATCATGGCGGCCAAGGTCATGGCTGCGGGCTCCGTGATGAACGAACCCAGCAACGGCACCAAGGCCAGAACCGTACAATAGAATCCCATGTTTGCCGGCATCGGCATGGCTTGGCTAAGGAGTCGTACTCCGGCCATGGCGGTCTGCAAGACCGGACGCGTGCCCGCTATCACCATGATGGCAAACACGAACATCGGTTCGGTGAAGGTGCGTGAGTCAAGGTACTGCATGGCGGCGGCGGCGCCATCGGTCATGAACATGGCAGTGATGAGCACACAAGCCCAAAAGCCGAAGACGACTTCGACTTCGCCTAAGAGATGCCAGAGCCCCGCATGTGTTGGCCGCGTATGTGCCAAATGTTCAAAAAACGAGGTGGCGAAGGTGTGCAAGATTGCGACGACAAAGAGTGCTGCACCGATCAACTGGATGCTAGTTGGCGTCACCCGATTTTCCCTACTGTCACTGATCTTGCTCCCCTCTCTCGAACGCCGACTTGAGCAGCCTCGTGAAAATCCTGGCCTACTCTACATGGCTCGCGCACAGTAGGCCAAGCAGGAAGCGAAAAAAGTGGGAAAGGATTGCGGAGATTTTGACTAGTACAGGTCGTCGTCGATTTTGGTGCGGCGTCTGGCGACGCCGGTCGCGCGTGCCGCAGCCGCGACGGCCTTCGCCACGCGCGGCACGACGTCGCGATCGAACAGGCTGGGAACGATGTAGTCTTCTGAAAGGGCCGCGGCCGGCACGCATTCGGCGATGGCCTGGGCCGCGGCCAGCTTCATGGCCTCGTTGATCTCGCCGGCTTGGACGTCGAGTGCGCCACGAAAAATTCCCGGAAACGACAAGGCATTATTGATCTGATTGGGGAAGTCCGAACGACCGGTGGCAAAAATTCTTGAGGCTTCATCGCCGACCTTGGGGTCGATCTCGGGATCGGGGTTGGCCATGGCGAAGACGATGCGATCCTGATTCATGCGTTCAAGGTCGTCTTTGCCCAGCACGTTGCCTACGGATAGGCCGATGAACACATCGGCTCCTTTTAAGGCGTCTCGCAAGGTTCCGCGTGGGTGGTCACGCCGGATGCAGGCCTGCAGATCGGTGCGGCAGGCGCGCAGTTCTTCCGCCTCCCCCATCAATACGATGCCTTCCCTATCGCACCCGACGAGATGACAGGCACCCGCTGCGAGCAGAATACGACAACAGGCGGTTCCAGCTGCGCCAAGGCCGTTCACCACGATGCGGACTTCATCCATCCGCTTGCCGACGACCTTCAATGCGTTTGTCAGCGCGGCCAGCAACACCACGGCTGTGCCGTGCTGGTCGTCGTGCATGACAGGAATGTCGAGCGATGCTTTAAGAGCGCGTTCAATCTCGAAACAGCGCGGCGCGCTGATATCCTCCAGATTGATGCCGCCGAATCCGGGGGCGATGCCGCGGACGATGCGAATGATTTCCTCCGCATCCTGCGTCGCCACGCAGATCGGCCAGGCATCGATGCCGGCCAACTCCTTGAAGAGCATGACCTTACCTTCCATGACCGGCAATGCCGCCATCGGGCCGAGGTTGCCGAGTCCGAGCACGGCGGAGCCATCGGTGACAACCGCCACGCTGTTACTCTTGATGGTGAAGGCATAGGCCTTTGTCGGGTCCTTTGCGATGGCCTGGCAGACGCGGCCGACCCCGGGTGTATAGATCATGGAGAGCACGTTGCGTGTATTGACAGGGACCTTGCTCTGGACCCGGATTTTCCCCCCCAGGTGGAGCAAAAAAATTCGGTCGGACGCGGAAAGCACATTCACTTCCGGGAGACTTTCCAAGCGTTCAAGCACCCGCTCGCCGTGGGTGTCATTTTGCACATCAAACGTGATGTCGCGGATCATGCGTTCGGCATTAGCCGACACGATATCCACAGCGCCGAGGTTTGCCCCCTCCTCCGCCAGCAGGGCCGCCACCTTAGCGAAGATGCCTGGTTTGTTGAGGAGCGCGAGGCGGACGGTCAGGCGGTAGTTGGAATAGGGGCCGATGTCGTCAGTTGTCATGATCTGTGATCCACAGCGGTGAGGGTGTTCCCTGAAATTCTATCACAGCCGTTGAGGTGGAGCGGTTTGCGCGTGAGGAATCATCGGCAGTTCGTTGACATTTTTCTCCCGGTTGGCTACCCTCGGTCGCCCTTGTGGTGGGCACAAACTTTCTCAACCTTTCAAGGAGGGGTTCCCATGAAGCGTGTTTTATTTGCAGTCGTTGCGGCAGCCATCCTCGTTGCATTCACCGCTCCGTCATTTGCCGGAGAAGACAAGAAGAAGGACGAGAAGAAGGGCGGACACTTCTCCCAGACCCTCTTCGGTGAAGAGAAGAAGAAGGACGAGAAGAAGGGTGGACACCTGTCCCAGACTGTGTTCGGCGAAGAGAAGAAAAAAGACGAGAAGAAGGGCGGACACTGATCCCAGGTCCCCACGTTCTTTCGTAGTCTCAAATTGGCTCGCGAGTCCGGAAGCCGGCGCGAGCCAATTGTTTGTCCTCTTGCTTCAAGGTCGACCATGGATCCGGCCATGAGCCAAGCGACCATTGCTGCACTCTGGTCCGCCGTGGCGGCATCTTTTTCTGCGCTTGCCGCACTGGTCGCTATGCTAATTCAGCACCGGAATCTGTTGGAGTCGGTGCGACCAGAACTCGTCTTGGTAGGATGGGGAAGACTCCCACGTGGGAATGGTGATGCGGCGCACGAGGTGGTCACCATTAAATCGATCAAGAACGTGGGGCGCGGAGCAGCGCTTCACGTGCACCTCGACTCGATGTACATGATTGACAATCGTCCAGTCGCGGTGCTTTCAACCAAGCGACTTTCCATTCTCGCGCCGAACGAGTCGGTAGAACTCGGCGGCGAAATCAGCTTATGGTGGCAGAACGCATAGTCCTCGTCCGACAAGATGAAGTTCATCCCCATTAACATTCGGATTTACTCGTGGGACTCCCGGAGTATGCGTCATGAAACAAAGTAATCCCTACTCGCGACGGAGCTGGGGCCCTCGGTAACCGTGTCGGATGCGATTGCGCCAGGACTAGTCTTGACGTCTCGCCTTACGATCACGAAGCCGGTTTGGATGCTTAACCTAAGCGGACGGCTAGCGCGCATTCCTCTCCTGGGTGCACTGTTTCGCGACAAGCAGTAACATGCATACGGCAAAGGGCGGTGCCCCCTACCCCCAG
>JBDTWG010000083.1:0-11974 GCA_040006855.1 Nitrospira sp. | reverse complement strand
ATAACGCTGAGGGCGCGTGTTGTAACACGGGTGAACCAATGACAATCCATGGACCGGCCTCCTTGGATAGGGATGAGAAAGGTTTGATGAAAAAATTGTGCGCTGTTACGAGCAGAACATGAAAAACCTCGGCATCTGGGAGAGTCGTTCTGGCTGTAATCCTGCGTCTTATGGACGCACAGCAGTCTTTAGGAAAACAGGGGGCGAAGATTACTGGAGTCTTCCCTCTCTGTCAACCCCCTCGCCCTCATTCATGGGCTCAGATTTAGGTGTGATCTACATACCCGTCGCGCAATGTCCGAGCTGAATCCACGTCACGCCGACGACATTGTTCGCTCCATTGTCTCTCTTCCAATAGTTCAGGCATAATGACGCATGATCTTGAAACGCTGGCTCGTCGGCCTGCCACTCAAGACGAAGGAAGCCGCTCACGAACGCCTTTCTAAGCGACTCGCCCTAGCCGTCTTTTCCTCTGATGCCCTTTCCTCGGTGGCCTATGCCACGGAGGAGATTCTGCTTGTCCTGACTCTGGCTGGCACCGCCATGGTGGGCTACTCGATTCCCCTGAGCCTCTCCATTATCGGCCTGCTGGCCATCCTGACCATGTCCTATCGGCAGATTATCTTTGAATATCCGGAAGGCGGCGGCGCCTACATCGTGGGCAAATCGAACCTCGGCGAATGGCCGGGGTTGATCGCCGCGGCCGCGCTGATGATCGACTACGTCCTGACTGTCGCCGTCAGTGTGGCGGCTGGAATGGCCGCGCTCATCTCCGCCGTCCCGGTACTCCTTCCCCATCGCGAAGCGCTCTGCTTCGCCGCAATCCTCCTCGTGATGGTGGTCAATTTGCGGGGCGTCCGTGAATCGGGTCAATTCTTCGCCGTGCCGACGTATATTTTCATCGGCAGCATCGCGGCCATGCTCGGCGTCGGCGCCGTGCAGATTCTCTTCGGCCATGCGGCACGGATCGAACCGCCCCCCAGCATCGCGGTCACGGAGTCGTTGACTCTGTTTCTCCTGCTCCGCGCCTTTTCCTCCGGCTGTACCGCCCTCACGGGAGTGGAAGTCATTTCGAACGGCGTCTCCGCGTTCAAGAAGCCTGAGCCCAAAAACGCCGCGTTCACGATGATCGGCATGGCCGCGATTCTCGGCGCGATGTTCATCGGCATCAGCGCCATGGCCTACTACTTCGGCATCGTGCCCAAAGAGGAAGAGACCGTGGTGTCGCAGATCGCGCGCGCGACCTTCGGAACCGGCCCGCTCTATTTTATGGTGCAGGCCTCGACCATGGTGATCTTGATCCTGGCGGCCAACAGCAGCTTTAACGGCTTCCCTCGATTGGCCTCGATTTTGGCGCGCGACAGCTACATGCCCCATCAAATGTCCATGATGGGAGACCGCCTGGTCTTTTCCAATGGCGTGATCATCCTGGGTGTCTTCTCTTGCTTGCTGATCCTCCTGTTCAACGGCGACACCCATGCGCTCATTCCTCTCTATGCCGTGGGTGTGTTCCTCTCCTTCACCATCTCGCAGGCCGGGATGGTGAAACGCTGGCTGGTGAAGAAGGGACCGCATTGGGAAAAGAAACTGCTCGTCAACAGCATCGGCGCCGTCACCACCGCGATTGCCACGCTGATTATCGCGAGCACGAAATTTACCCACGGGGCCTGGATCGTCATCGTCCTGATCCCGCTGTTGATTATGCTGTTTCGAGCCATTCGCGCTCACTACAAAGCGGTGTCCGAACAGGTCGCGCTCTCGCGAGACCATCGTCCCCCGATGCCGCGACGCAATATCGTCGTGCTGCCTATCGGTGGAGTTAATCGCGCGGTTATTCGCGCCGTGGACTATGCACGGAGTCGCTCTGGAGATATTCGCGCCGTCCTCGTGGATGTTGACCCGGAGGAAACCGCGCGGGTGGAGATTCAATGGGCCCAGTGGGGCTGCGGTGTCCCGCTCGCGGTGTTGCCGTCACCCTATCGATCTGTCCTGAGGTCTCTTTTGGAATACATTGAGCAGGTGCTGCAGAAAGATCAGGAGTGTTGGGTCACGGTCGTCATTCCAGAAATTCTCCCCGCTCGTTGGTGGCAAAACATCCTTCACAATCAACGCGCGCTCATGTTGAAGGGGGCCCTGCTCTTCAAAGATCGTGTCATCCTGACCGACGTTCCCTACCATCTGACGAGGTAACGGCACATGCCTAACAGGGCCATCAATTTGCCTCAGTGGTTTCCATTGTACCGATATGTGTGTGCGGCAGGCATTTTACTGAGTCTACTCTCTGGGCAAGCTCAGGCCTTTCGCATCGTCTCACCAGCCGACGGGGCGACGTTAGTCTCAGGTCAGTCGGTCCCAGTCGAAGTCGAGGCCGGCAGGGAGGCGGGCCTGGTCGAAGTGCGCTACTACTGGTATCCGGAGCAGACAGAAGCGCTGGTGGAGCAGGGCGCAGAGCGAACGGGCCCAGCGTCACAGGGAAGCATGTCCACGGAAAAGTATTGGCAGAAAGACAGCATTACAGGAGCGCCCGTGGTCGCCTTGCCGGCATTGACCTCTACCGTCGACCGCCTGCCGCCCTATGGCGGGGCCTTGCCCATCCCCTCGGACGCGATCGGACGCATGCGCCTCTTGGCCATCGCCGATATTTCACAAGGTCGTCTCGGACGAAAAGCCGTGTTCGACGAAGTGTTGGTCACCGTCCAGCCTGCTGTCGATCTGGTCTCCATCGACTTTGAAACCGAGAAGCCGCTGCAACTGGGGCGGACAGGGCAATCCTCTGCCTACGGCCATGTTGATTCGCTGGGGAAAATCTTCGAACTCCCGGTGGTCGGCGAATTTGCCGACGGCATCATTCGTCCCCTGTCGTCACCCAGTGCCGGAACCAGCTATAGTTCCGGTGACGAGCGCATCATCAAAATCCTGCCAGACGGCTTGCTCCAAATCGTCGGCAACGGCAAGACATCCCTCACCGTGACCAATCGCGGCAAACAGGCGACGCTCGATGTTCGAGTCGAAGTGAACTCCGAGCCCAATGAACCTCCGATTGCGAATGCCGGAACCGCAAAGACGGTGAAAGCCGGGACGAAGGTACGATTGAGCGGGTTACAGAGTCGCGACCCGGAGGGAGAGGCCTTGTTCTATGCTTGGAGTCAGGTCCGCGGCAGTAAGGTCGCGATGCTCGACGTCAACATGCCGGAGCCGTCATTCACCGCGCCCTATGTGTCAGAAACACGCACCTTTCGTTTCAAGCTGCGCGTGACGGATAAGAAAGGCGCGGATGGTGTGCCGGCGTTTGTGGACGTAACCGTCGAACCTTGAGCACGCTGCTGAAAAAGGCCCCCAACTTCGTTCTCGGTTCTAATCAATCCTCAACGTAGCCAGAGGCTACGCCTCCGGTTTCTTCTCGCCTGCGGCCTCGTTGGATGACCTTTTTGAGCAGCCTGCCACTAAGGCATAGCGGGCACCAAATCTATCATGCCGAATCCAAACCCCACTCCTCCAGAACATCCACCACTCCGAGGCTCTGCCCCTCCAAACCTCTATGGATTTGAAGATGAAACAGGAAATCCCATTGTAGGAGGTGCGGCCATCATCCCACTACTTGAGTTGATTGAAGGCCGCGAGTATCGGCGCATCGGAACGGGCTTCTTCATAACGAGCTCCGGAGTATTTGCAACTGCTAAGCATGTACTGCTATCAGCCCTTAACTCTGGCCGCCCGATCTTTACTTGGCAGCTTATTCTACCTAACCAATGGCATATTCGTCCCGTTCTCCAGATTGACTATCACGATACTGCGGATGTGGCGATAGGCCTATCCTGCCCATCCGTTCACGAAGAGACGCGAAGGTCATTAGTTGACGTCCGCGTACGTCTAACTACAAGGCAACACATTGCCGGTGATGTCATAGCTACCTTCGCGTATCCAAATACCGTCATCCAAGCAACAGAGGCAGGGCAAATTCTGTCATTTAATCCTGAGTTTTATGAGGGCAGAGTCGTTGAGTATTTATCGAATGGAAGAGACAGAGTGATGCTCCCTGGCCCATGCTATCGCACTGACATGGTCATACACCATGGTGCTAGCGGTGGCCCGGTCGCCGGGCCTTCAGGAAAAGTGTTCGGGATAAACTCGACAGGCTTTGACGGGACGGATGATTTTTATATTTCCCGGATCGACGAGATCTTCTCATTAGAAATTGCTACAGACGAAAGTGACAGGATTAGCATTCAGCAACTGGTGAATGTGGGCGCTGTTACAGTGGATCCCTGACTATAACGCCTTCTATCATGAGTGACGGCGTTAACTTCACACCTTGCCTGCGCATCTTTCTGGATACTCTCGTATCTCTTCGGATACATGGGAGTCCGCATGCGCAGTGGACATATCACCGCCGTCCTCATCACGACGGAACCGGTACCTCATTAACCAACTGTGCTACTATTCGGTGCGGTTTTTGCTGAGTACCTACCGGCACCGCCAACAAAGGAGGACTCTTGTGGCACTGATTCAACAAGATCTCGTTCCCGGTAGCGGCGATCAGCTCATCACCTTGGATACCGACACCAATCTGCAGTGGTTGAACCTCACGGTGACAGCCGGTCGATCCTACAATGAAGTCATGGGTGGGTTTGGCGGGTTCACCACGACTCACGCCTTTCAGTATGCCGACGGCGGACAGATCAGCACGTTATGCAGCCATGCGGGTATCACAAAGGGGATGACGGAACCAGCCCTCACCCCCTCACCCAACGACGCCAAGAATCACCAGGGGATTCAAACGCTGCAAGACCTCATGAACGGTAAGACGCTTCACGGCTCGACATTCGTGGTCAATTCCCGCGGCATCATGAAACCGCCGGCGCCGCCACCGAATGTTTCGTCGGCGATTCTGGGCACCATTCGTCTCTTTCTGAGCCTTCTCAACCTCACTGGGTCACATGCCGACAGCGAAGGACCGACGGCCAATCCTCAGGTGGGGGATCCTGAGATCGGATCGTACCTTGTGCGAGCCCGCCCGATTGCCGCAAGCGCCAAAAAGCCCCCAGCGAAACGGAAGGTTCAACAGGCTAAATCTGCGCCTAAGCCACGGAAGACCGGCAGGAATCGATAGCTCGGACGAGCGAGAATGGGGCGGCGTCGGCATCTAAATCCGACGCCAGCCGTGTACGGTTCACCAGATTGCCCCCTTCACTCTTGTGAGGATGAACGCCCAGTTCACGTCAGACCACAGGCTTCGCGCGCCCGAACCAGTTCGGCACGATGGCGACGTAGAGCCGGGCCGAATGACGACCGACTCACCGCAGCGTGATGTTTTTTCATGTACCGCTCGACATGTCCCAACGCATCCGCCAACTGATCGACTAGCTGATTGCCCATGCTAGTGAGCCATTTCAACTGGCCACCGGCATGGGCGAGATCCTGCAGAGAGTAGCGAACCGAGTCAATTTCTTCGAGACATCGAAAACGCGCGCGCGTGAGGTCGCGTGGGGTCAGCCCCGCCTCCTTCCATTGCCTCTTCCCCTGCTTCGTGTCCGCCCAGGCAGACAACCGTTCGAACAATATCGCTCCCATCGTGAACGTAAAGGTCGCATGGAGAATGCCTCTCAACGGCCGTAAGCTCCGTCGCCAAGGGGAATAAAAGATCTCCTGATTGTGATCGTTCTTGTACAGCACGGCCTTCCGCAACAGCAGATTGAGGTGGTGGTGGCTGTTCTCGTGAATAAGATCATCGATCAGGTCAAGTCGGTCACGGTCGAAACAATTGATCGCGGACAAGCCGGGACGATGCCGATAGCTGAAGCTCACCACGCCGGAGGCTCTGAGCGGAACAATCCGCGAGGTCAACAGCCTCAGCAGTTGATGACCCTCCGGCCATGCCGATTCGATCACCGCCAGCGCGCGCTGCATGCGGCTTGCCACCTCCAGCCTCGTCGGTCGTACCGCCACCGGGGTCCTCTCTTTTCCATACACCAGCGTCGGCCCGATGGAGAGCGGGCCCTCGCCGGTATCCCGCAACCAATGCGGATCGATGCGGCGCCAATGCCACCGTTCTACATCACCGTATTCGACCATCACATGGGCCTGCTCGCCGATCAGCAGGTCGATGCCAGATGCCCTGACCACAAACTTTGCCTGCCCTCCTGCACGCGTGAGCGCCTCTCTCACAAGCCGAGGCGCTGCATAACACAAGCCCGTCGTGCCGATCACGCAGACCCCAGGCAGTTCGACTCGCTCAACATTCGCGCTGAGATCGCACGGCACCCGCCAGACTTTCTTCCCTGGCTGCAAGGCTACCCGCAGGCAGGCCAGTTGTGGAGCAAGACACAGGGATTCCTGCGTCACTTCCCGCGCCAGCCGTCGGCAAAGTCCGGTGAGGCGAGACAGAAGCCTACGCGGTTCAGGCGTCCCGTTGGGGAATACCTCATCGGCATACCCATGTTCATAGAACTTCTCTTTGAACTCCTCGCGGAGTTGTTCGGCAATGTCTCGGCGAGATCGCTCCTGCTGTACCTGGGCCAAGATATCGACGAAATAGAGCAGATCGTTCAATGACTCGATCCATCCCACCACTTTCCAATGACTGAACTCAATCGGCGTCAATGAGCGTTCGATCATTCGAAACCACTCGATCGGTAAGTGAAGAGTACGAGCAGATTCCACATAGTTCCGCTCAAAATCCCGGCACAGGTCCTTCAACAACCCACGCATGGACCCACGAAACTCCGACATGAGTCCTTCGAGACACTGAGCATCAAGCAACGTCATCGTTCCACGCCCTTTCAAGTTCAAGAAGTCACTGCGCGCGCACTGTACGCGAGTGTCCGGCGACTGACAAGGCAGTGGACGATCAGCATGACAAGAGCAAAAGGATTGGGCTAGCGGTAGAGGGAATGGTCAGAAACAGGGGGTGGGGGACCATGCGACATCCTGCGATGTTCCGGAGAGGGAAGGTAATCGGGGATGATGACAAAATTGAACCGGCCAAAGAAGTGTTCGAAGATGAGCCTGTACTGCAACGAGGCTCCGCGAAGTCTGCCCCGGCTTCGCGGAGCCTCATCTACGCCGTCAGCTTGATGAGATCGAAGAGGAACGGCTTCTCCGGGGAGGATGCGGCGACAGGGCGGAGATGTGAATTCTGCACCATCCGATGACGCTGAATCAGCGGATCCACCACGTTGCCGCAACTGAGACAGCGGTGGCCCTCCAATCGCATGGGGTGAAAACTTTCTTGAAGGTCGAGTAAATCATCCGAGACCATCAAACCTTCACATCGTGTACAGGTCATGAGTCGCCTCCCTTCGGACCGCTTAGGATGTGGGCGTCGAAGTCACCATATATGGCTCAGAAGTGAACCACGCCGCCGCCATTCGAGGCTAGAAAGAAGCAATGTGGATGCCACCGATTCGCCTGCCCTGTTTTCCTGCTTTGTCCAACATGAGATGAGGCCAAAACCCCTCCTCTCACGACAAATTGACCCGGCTATGACCTGGTTGGTCTCATGCGACAGAATTGAGTAGAATCGGCTAACCCTGCTCAAACGCTGTCTGTGATTGGAACAACAGGGCCTCAATCAGCACGCGCTCCCTGTTCTTCCGTTCCGAAGCGAGGCACCAAAATGGCTCTCACTGCGACAGAAATTGGTTCCATTGTTCAGGAACTGGCGTCGGCCCTGACCGAAGGCTGGATTCAGAAAATCACGCAACCGCTCCCCGATGTCCTATTGCTGGAAATTCGCGTCCCTGGGCATACCCATCGACTGCTCTGTTCGGTTCACGACGAAACCGCGCGGCTGCATCTCATTCGCCAGACCCTTTCCAACCCGCCGACGCCGCCGTCCTTCTGCCAACTGCTGCGGGCACGCGTTCAAGGCGCGCGCATCGATGGGATCCGTCAAATCGCAGATGACCGGATCGTTCGTGTGGATCTCACCAGTCGTGACGGCCCGGTCTCCCTGGTCGCGGAATTGTTCGGGAGAAATGCCGACCTGCTGTTTCTCGACGGAGCACAACGCGTGGTTGCTACGCTCCGACACAACAAGGAACGGAGCGGTCAGCCCTACCAGGCCCCTTCGCACATTCCGTCACGGTCACTATCTCATGATCCCGTCACATATGAAGCCGAGGCCGCATCCGATGCCGAGCCCTTCCCCCTCTCCGCCCAACTGGAAATACTGTACCGTGAGCGAGAGGTGGAGCTCTCTCACCAGACACAGCTCCGGGCACGAGAATCGGTGCTGCGAAAAACCCTCAAGAAGCACCTTCGCCGCATGGCGGGACTCAGCCGCGATCTTGAACAGGCCGTAAAATACGAACCCTATGCGCGCTATGGCGAATTGCTGAAAGCCAATCTCGGCTCGTTGAGGAAGGGGCTCACGACCGTCACCGTGGTGGACTATTACGACGCGACACTCCCTGAGCTGACCATTCCCCTGGATCCGACGAAGGCCCCGCAGGCCAACATGGATGCATATTTTGCCAAGTATCGAAAGTTCGGGTCAGCCCAGCGGGAAATCGCGCCTCGCCTGACGGCAATCGAAGCGGAGGTACAGCAAATCCAGACCGAGTTGGCCACCATCAAACATGGAACCTGGCGAGCGCCGACCATCGACGCAGACAGCACGCCACGTTCGACACAACCCACAAGTCGCCGCCGGGCTGCCGTTGATGAACGGCGCGGACCCTTTCGGCGCTTCGTCTCATCGGACGGCCATCAAATTTTCGTCGGGCGGAATGCCCGCGAGAACGATGAATTGACATTCGGGCTCGCCAAGAGCGAGGACCTCTGGCTGCATGCCCAGGGCGTTCCCGGTTCCCATGTCATCGTCCGCCTGGAGAAAGGAACCGACTCACCTCCGGAAACGCTGAAAGACGCCGCCACCTTAGCCCTGCTTTACAGCGATCTCAAAAAGAGCGGAAAAGGCGAGGTGATTTACACGCGGCGGAAGTGGGTCCGGAAAGCCAAAGGCCAGGCCCCGGGAGCCGTGACGGTCACCCAAGAAAAAGCCCTGCACGTGACGCTCGACAAACGTCGTCTGGAGGCTATGAAGGAACGCTCCCAGGCATGAGGCCAGGGCGCAGCCAATCAGCATACCTCCGGGCGCTCCCATTCTCGTGCTTGGTAAACTGAAACAGGGACATGGTAATGTTTCCGTTCGAGCGAGGACGCCACCTCCCCAGCGTGACATGGCTCAATCCGTCCTCCTCCTACTCCATCCGAATCGAGAGAGCGCTACATGAACTACGTCGCACTCAGAATGCTCTTCGGAGATCGCGCGAAGTACCTCATGCTGCTCTGCGGGTTGACCTTCGCCGTCATGCTGATCGTCCAGCAGGGCTCCATCTTCTGGGGCCTCATGATCTGGTCCCAATCGAGCATCACTAATCTCAACGTGCCGATCTGGGTGACGGATCCCGGCATCTCGCAAGTCGATGAAGTGAAGCCAATCGCCGATACCACCGTCGATCGGGTCCGCAGCATCCGAGGCGTGGAATGGGCCGTTCCCCTCTACAAAGGCTTGTTGCGCGCCCGGCTCGCGAATGGGGAATATCACCAGATCACGTTGACCGGCCTGGACGCCGCCACCTTGATCGGCCGGCCGGCAGAAGTCTTGGCTGGGCGGTTCGAAGATTTGCGCCAGCCAGATGCCGTCGCCGTGGACCAGTGGGCCGTAGAACGGATGGGAGGGCCGCAGGTCATCAGGGTTGGCACGGTCTTCGAACTCAACGATAAGCTGGCCCGCGTCGTGGCCATTGCGAAAACTCAGAAAACCTTCACGAACATTCCGGTGGTCTACACGACGTACGAACGTGCGCTGCGCTACGTGCCACGGGAACGACGCACCCTCTCCTACGTCCTCGCCAAAGCCAAAGACGACGCACCCGTCGAAGCGGTGATCCAGCGTATCCGCGACCAGACGAAACTCGGCGCCTTCACCGGCGATGAGTTCGGGTGGAAAACCATCGGCTGGGTACTCAAAAACACCGGGATCGGCATCAACTTCGGCACGACGATCCTGCTGGGCTTCGTCGTCGGCATGGCCATCGCGGGACAGACGTTCTACTTGTTTACGGTCGAGAACCTCCGGCAGTTCGGCGCATTGAAAGCCATGGGGGCTTCCACCGCGACGCTGGCCCGCATGATTCTGTTGCAAGCTTTCACGGTGGGGATCACGGGTTATGGGGTTGGCGTCGGCTTGGCCACCGCCTTCGGGCTGTTGACCGCGCGGGAAGGCCAGCTGCCCTTCATTGAAACCTGGCCGTTGCTCTTGCTCGTCTTTGTCGCATTGCTCATGATTTGTACCCTGTCTGCGCTCATCAGCATTATTAAACTGGCCTGGCTCGAACCGGCCATTGTCTTTCGATGACGCCTATGGACGGTCCTTCACAGGCACAGGAGGATGTGGGCGAACAAGCCCAACACCACGCCTCCATCGCGGTGCAGGTCCGAGGGCTCGTCAAGTCGTTCGGGTCCGGCGAGACGTCGGTAGTGGTGCTCAAGGGCATCGACCTCGATGTGTATTTCGGCGAGCTCTTGCTGCTCGTCGGCGAATCCGGCGGAGGAAAAACCACGCTGCTTTCTGCGATTGCCGGAATTCTGGATATCGACGCGGGGAACCTCGAGGTGCTAGGAGCCTCCCTGACCAGCATGTCATCGAGCACCCGCACCAAATTCCGAGGGCGAACGATGGGATTTATCTATCAACAGTTCAACCTCCTCCCCGCCTTGACGGCTGCGGAAAATGTGGCCGTACCTTTGCTGATCCAGGGAAGTGGCAAGAACGAAGCCGTTAAAAGGGCACGGCTGATGCTCGAACGGGTGGGACTTGGCGATCGGACGGAATTTATCCCCAAGAATCTCTCCGGCGGGCAACAGCAACGGGTCGCCATCGCACGGGCGTTGGTCAATGAACCGCAGCTCCTCGTGTGCGATGAGCCCACTGCCGCGCTCGACGGCCCCAACGGCCAGAAGATCATGGAATTGATTCGAGACGTGGGGCGAGCCTCGGACCGCTGCGTGATCGTGGTCACCCACGATAGTCGCGTGTTTCAGTTTGGTGATCGCATGGCGGAGCTGACCGACGGACGCATCGTCGGCATTCATTCGATTCAGAAAGAGGCCCTGGCATGAGGATTCTGAATCGGTTCAGCGTCTGGCTTGCCCTCGCGGGCGTGACGCTCGCCGCTTGGACGGTCCTGAGCGCCGGCAAGCAGACTCCTATGCCGACACCGCTGGTGGAACCGCCCCGATCTCCCTATGACACCACTGTTGCCGCCACCGGTATCATCGAAGCCGTCAACGAAAACGTGCGCATCGGACCGCCCGCCGCAGGGCTCGTGACCAAAGTGTACGTCGCGGTGGGTGATCGCGTGAGCGAGGGCAATCCTCTCCTCCAGTTAGATGACCGCGACCTTCGCGCGCAACTGGTGGCTCGTCAGGCGGCGATTCCACCGGCAGAGGCCCAGGTCGAAGAACAGAAATATCGAATCGGCGATCTCGACACGCAGCTCAGGCGCCTGAAGGCCGTGCGGGACAGCCGCGCCGTCAGCGAAGACGACGTGAAACGCACCTGGTATGCCTCGGAAATGGCAAAGCGCGCCCTGAGCCGATTTGAGGCTACGTTGAAACAAGTCATCGCGCAACGGGAGGAAACACAGATCCTGCTGGACCGGTTGACTGTCCGCGCACCACGCCCCGGCACTATTTTGCAGGTCAATGTCCGAGCCGGCGAATATGCCCTCACCACCGGCGCCAGCGAGCCACTCATGCTCCTGGGTGACATGCAGCAACTGCAGGTCCGCGCAGAGGTGGACGAGGTCAATGCTCCTTTGGTCATCCCGCAACAGCCTGGCGTCGCCTACCTGAAAGGCAATACGGCTCACGCCATCCCGCTCACCTTCGTTCGTATCGAGCCTTATATCGTACCCAAAAAATCCCTGACGGGAGACAACAGCGAACGAGTCGATACGCGCGTGCT
>JBDTWG010000082.1:0-11998 GCA_040006855.1 Nitrospira sp. | reverse complement strand
AATAATTGTCGCTCATCGTGGATCGTTCCTTTTCCTGTCCTCCAACCCTTTAGTTCTGCAGCGCTGCGGTTCGCACTCTGCCGAGATCCTACGCCAGTCGGCGGGAATGCGGCAAGACGCCCATCGATTATGATTGGTGGATTATGCCGAGACGGAATCTATCGGGCAATGTCGGTTTTGGGTGTGAGGAGGATGGTCGCTCCAGCCGATTACGGAATAACTCGTGTTTGCAGACTACGTCGCGATCACATTACATGCCTTGGGGCAGTCGTCGCTTGTCTCCTATCGCAGCGAGCCAGCTCGCCTCAGCCCGCTCCCTGCAATTGCTGCAGATCTCCCGCATGGAAGCGAGCGGCCCTTCTTCGTATCCCTTCAGCGAGCAAAGAATTCTACACTTCGAACAAATCCAGGATCCATCCGTCAGGCGCATCGAGACCTCCTTTGGCGTTCCGCAACTCGCTACACGCGGTCTCCGATGGGATCCCACTCGTGGTCGCGTTCGACGGCGTCGATCAACCGCTCGAAAATGTCCGGGATCGCGCCGGTGACTCGACTCCAATTCGAAATCATCGGCACCCCCAGAGGGTCGTCCAAAAACGTCTCGGTGGCGATCTTCATGCCCTTCAGAAAGACTTCAACGGCCATCCGTTCTTCGTGTCGGTCGAACTGGAGGCTGTTGATGGCGGCATCATTTTGGTAACGGGTGATGGCTTCCTGAGCTGCCTGCAGGTAGGTGGCCCGCAAGGCCTTGAGGACCGCTTCCGATAACACCACGCCTTCGCTCGCAAGGTTTCGGAAGAGCGACTTGGTGATATCCACACACATCTTCTGTAAGCCTTGATCGGCATTATCCGCCGACAGAGCCTGGTGCTTATGCTCGTACGCATCGGCGATATCGGCTTGGCAAATTCTCCTGAGCGCGCAGTTGCGATAGATTTCGGCGAGGACTCCGACTTCCAAGCCCCAGTCGCCGGGAATCCGGTTGATCCAGGCCAAATCCCGCACCATGGCAAACTCACCCGCGAGGGGATAGCGGAAACTATCCAGAAATGTCAGCAAGGGATGCGCCCCCGCCACTTGCTGGAGACTCCGGATCAGCGGCGTGAGGTAGAGTCGCGTCACCCGTCCATGGAGACGATTCGTAACTCGACTGTAGTACCCCTTGCAGAATTCATAACCCAGATTGGGGTTGACGATCGGATAGCAGAGCCTGGCGAGATATTCCCGGTTGTAACTGAGAATGTCACAGTCATGGAGCGCAATCACGTTGCTTTGTCCACGCGCCAACACGTATCCGAAGGCCATCCAGCAGCCGCGGCCCTTGCCCTGCAGTCCAGTATCGATTTCAGCGTGGGCCAGGAGTTTGAGGATGTCCTGGATGCCGGTCCCATCGTTATAGACGATCCGGACTCGCTGCGGCAGCACCGAAAAAAATTGCTTGGCCAGACGAAACTCCAGCGCCGAGGCCCGATCCAGTGAGATCACGATCTCGTTGACGTAGCGGATGTCTTTCAAGACCTGCACGATATGCTTGAGCGCAGGGTTTTCCAGTTCCGAATAGAGCGAGGGGAGCACGAGGGCGATCGGATTCGTCGCCGCATGGCGTTCCAGCTCCTTTTCCAGCTGGTCGAGATTGGATGCGCCCAGACGGTGGAGCACCGTCACCAGTCCGTTCTGATGAAAATCCGACATAGTCCCTCCAGTACCGGGTTCGAGCGGATGGCAAATGGCGAACGAAAAACGGCGGTACCTGGAGATCTCAAAGCGAGACGCGGAGGGTGTCTGGCGCCGAGCACTGGATCTGCTGAGGGAGGTCCGCTTCTACTGAGCCGGAGGCATAGCCTTGCTGGTCACAACCGACTTGACGATCTTGGCTCGTTTGACGGATTCCAGGAAGCGGTCCGGAGGTTCCGGCTTTGGCAAGTTGACTTCGACGGAGTACCAGCCCGACTTCATCGGCCCTTTCTTGATGCCGTTTAGTTCCTGAACCAAATCCTCGATACTCTTCTCAGTGGTACCATCCTCGAAGGCGACCCAAAACATGAAGGCTTGACGGTCTGCTTCGCGGAGCCCATCTGCTACCGTGGTCGGCACGGCTGCGTCTTTTGCGGTGTCGTTCTTGGCCAGCAATGTGGGCTTGGGCGCGGCATTGGCTTTGGCCACTTCCAGAGAGGTGAGGGCTAAGCGGGCATGCAATTCTCGATTGCGGCTTTCCAGCAGCGCCACTTGCTTGATCAAGGTTTCATTGACCGATTTGATCGTCTGAAGATCCTGGCGCACCAATTCTCGATCCGCCTCGACCGCGTTGACCGCCACACGCATGCCGTTCTGGACTTCCTGTGCCACGTCGGTCTTGACGGTGTGGAGATCCTCCTGCACCGCGACGACTTGGGTGTTCAGTTTCTGCTGGGCATGCGTGACGGTATCGACGAGATTATTCAATTGCGCGATCCGTTCCTGCTCGGAACGCGAAACGGCCAGTGCCGCCGTTTGGGCTTCAATCAGCTGGGTGAGCTGTTGGTGTACGCGATCGATTTGCTCTTGGGTGGATTGCCGAGCTGCCAATTCTTCTTCGAGTTGATGCGCCCGGTCTTCCGATCCCATCCAACTCGGTACCCGTTCAGCCAGCAACGCGACGACGCCCACGGCCAGCACGATCTGGGCGAACGCAGTCGTCATCGTCCAGATAGGGGTGGCGCTTGCCGATGGTTTGGATGATCCTAGTGGCATTCCAATCGCGGCGGCCACATGAGACCACCAACGGGGAGCGGCCTCATAGCGCATCTGAAGGGATCCGCCGTCGAAATGATTGTGGACCTGAATAATCGCGGCGCCCTTGCCGATGGGGACACGCACATCCTTCTTGCCGGCTTCGGGTGCGACACACCCTCCGACCAACACACCCGACTCTCCCCGAATTTCGAGATGTTGGATGCTACGCTCGCGGACGTTGAAGGCAAAGGAGGGATCGGTCTGCGCGCAATTCAACGTCCCCACGCGTTCGTGGTTGACGAGCACCTGGAGAAGTCCCGGGCGTTCTGCAGCCGCGCGCCGCGGCTGGTCATCCAGGGCGTCAAGCAGATGTTCGCGATAGTCGTTGAGCTCTGGTGTTTCCATGTTGGCGCCCTCCTCGATCCCCTCCAAAGAGAGCTAAGACGCCTCCCTTTTTCAGCGGATGGATATGGAGATTGACGTGCGGCTTCAACCCGTTGCTGACCTCGCTTTGCCGGCGATCTGCAACTTCCATAAAACAATCGCGGCAAAAGGCCAGATGCCAGACGCGGTAGTCGTGGCCGTAGTCATCGTGAAATAAATGATCCCACTTCTGTTCAGAGAGGCAGGGATAGTGTTCCGGTTCACTCTTTCGATAATGCGACTGCAAGACCGGCATCAAGCGGTCGACTTCGTGATTCAGATGGTCGGGCCTGGTTCGTAACTCCTGCTCCAGCACCTCTATTTCCAACCCACTTAACCCGGTTTCATTCATCGTGCGCTGCCATCCCGTTTGGCGCCAACGCTCGAAGTTTTTATAGACCCGCTGGCTTTCGGCCTGGCCGAAACCGAGCAACTTCACCACATGGGCCTGACTGAACCCATAGAAGTGATAAAACAGCGCGATTAAGGCGTCGCGGCTGACGACGGCACGCGAGGCCAGTCCGTCGAGAAACCGACCCACCGGCGTCAGCAACTCCTTGTGATAACAGAGCGGGTCCGGCTGGCTGAACGATTTGGCAATCAGACTATCCAAGAGGAAGAACGGTCGGCAGGGAACTTCGGTGCGACCGAAAACCACAAACCGTTCCACCAATTCGTATCCCCAGCGAAGCGCCAGTTTCTCGTGCGTAATATCATCGCCCCATTGGTTCGTTTCACGAAGAAACCGTCTGGTTTGACCTGTCGCCCGGTCCAACAATTCATGCAGAGACTTCGCGACCAGTTCGTCGAACTCTCGTTCGGTGGTCACGACATTGTTGAGTCGTGGAGTCAAAATCTGACCGTCTCGCATGGTCTTTCCATCCGGTAGTTTCGACGACATAATGGCCACATCCCCATGGAATTACAATTCGACAAGTGGACCCGTAAGAAGACCACATTTGTCTACGGATGGTCAATGGGGTGGGCGACCCGAGGGCAGCGCTGTATCAGGGGGAAACAGCGCTGCCAACCTGCCTCACGGGAGCGGCTGCCTCGATGGCCAAGGGCCGAAACCGTATCACACGGAGCGTGTTAGGGGCGATCGGTGGAGAGTCGTTTGGCCAGCCTTCGCGCCAAGCGCATCATGGCCGGAGAGCGGTCGGCCGGATCGAGTAGGACATTGATGACATAGGGTTGGCTTGAATCCGCCAAGGCTTTGGCGAGGGTCTGCACGAACTCTCCGTGCGTGGCCACTCTCGACCCCTGTCCGCCGCCGATAAGGTCACAGATTCGTTCATAGTGCCATTCGTGGATGTCATTGAAGGGACCTTCCAAAATCTCGCGCTCGGTCGAATACCCCCGATTGTTCAGGACAATCACCACTGGCGCCTGCTTGTAGCGAACGGCGGTCGACAATTCTGATCCGGTCATCTGGAAGGCGCCGTCTCCCACCAGCACGATGGGACGCAGGGATGGATCGGCAAAGCCGGCTCCGATGGCGGCGGGAACGGCAAACCCCATCGACGTGTAGTAGGCGGGGGACAAAAACTCAAAACGGCGGTGGACATGGAGATCGACGGACGCAAAGAGGGATTCTCCCACGTCGGCGATCACAAGGGTGTTCTCATCCAGCACCGTATCTAGGTGACGGAATACCCCCTGGAGCGTGACGGAGGCATTCGCCGGCGGGAGCGGTTCATCAAATTTTTGCGCCGATGGCAACTGCGGGGTCGAAAAGGAGGGGAGGTGAGCTTCGGCCAGCCCCTTTACGAAATCTTCAAAGCGGATGGAGTCGTACCGGTGATGTTTAATGGCGACGCGATCGGCCGTGGCATGGATCGTATGACCATCGGAGAACAGGGCGCTACGGGCATCCAGGTCTTCCACATCGGAAAGAATCGAGCCGAGAATGAGCAGGCAATCGGTTTGGTTCACGAATTCTTTCACTTCGTCGCGGGCCACCAATCCGCTATAGACGCCTACGTAAAGCGGATGGTCTTCACGAATGATCGACTTTCCCAGGAGCGTCGAGGCGATAGGGACATTGAGGCGTTCTACGAGCTGGGTCAACTCGTCATGGAGCCCGAAGCGTCCCACTTCAGCGCCGGCCAGAATCACCGGCCGTTTCGCCGACTCCAGCATCGCCCGCACTTCAGCCAAGGCTTCGGTCAGGGCGGCATGATCGGTCGGTTCATCCTGGACGCCGATCGAGCGGGAGCTTCCGGCCAGCGGCACATGCACCATGTCGCGTGGAATCTCCAAATAGATCGGCCGTCGATAGCGCAGCAGGGCCGCGAAGGCGCGATCCATCTCCCGTTGCGCCGTGACCGGGTCTTCCAAGCTGACCGCCGCCACCGTCATTTTTTCGAAGACTTCCCGTTGCGTCGAAAACTCCCGCACCATGTGGTGGAGGTAGGGATTGCGCGCACGCTCCGACAACCCCGGCGAACCGGTCAATAACACCACGGGCGATCGCTCAGCATAGGCGCAGGCGATGGCATTCACTGTGTTGAGTCCTCCGACGCAATAGGTGACACAGAGGGCCCCGATGCCGTTGATCCGCGCGTAGGCGTCGGCAGCAAAACCCGCGCAATCCTCACGGGTGGTGCCCACGTGTTGAATGGGAGAGGACTCCATCAATTTATAGAGGCCGAGCACGTAGTCGCCGGGGATGCCGAACATGTGGCGGACGCCGAGTTGGTGCAGTCGATCCAATACCGCAGTTCCGATGGTCTGTATGGTCATTGCGCCTCAATTGTCGAGTGAGAGGTCGTCGAGCAGGGTGTCATCCGCCTATCTGTCTGCAGCAAACCATAGGCAGTAGGGAAGGTCAAGCGCGCGAACGATCGTCGCACTCACATGGAGGCGGGTTGCTTCGTGGAATGATTTCAGGCACCCTCGTTGGCCATCTCCGCAGCCGTTTGGCGTGATCAAACCGAACACCTCTCTACTGGACTGACGACCACTATGACACAGACCGCCACCGTTCCCACCGCCAGGATTCGCCTCATGCCCGAGCGCGAGACGCCACGGTATCATGGCCACCTCTGGATTTTTGACGGCCACATTGCCGAGGTGCTCGGCACTCCCGGCGCGGGAGACCTTGTGGACGTGTATACCCATCAGAAACGATTTTTCGGCCGCGGCTTCTACAATCCCCACTCCAAAATCCGTGTTCGTGTGCTGACCTTTCAAGAGGAGCCGATCGACGACGCCTTTTTCGCCGCGCGTCTGCGTGCTGCGGCCGCCCTGCGCCACATGGTGGCCTCCCATACCAATGCCTGTCGGCTCGTCCATGGAGAAAGCGATCTCCTGCCGGGGTTAGTCGTCGACCGGTTTGCCGATGTGGCGGTGATGCAGGCTCTGAGCTACGGCATGGATGCGCGAAGAGAGTTGTTGGGGGAGTTGCTCATACAGGAATGCGGGGTGCGGAGCGTGTATCTGCGGAATGATGCCAAGAGCCGAACATTGGAAGGCTTACCTCTGTCAAAAGGCTTTCTCCGCGGAGACAGCGCGACGACCGTGAACATTCATGAGGGAACCGCCCGATTCATGGTGGATATCGCCGAGGGACAGAAAACCGGATGGTTCTGCGATCAGCGCGAGAATCGATTGGCGGCGGCGGTTTTCGCCAAGGGGAAAACAGTCTTGGAAGCCTTTTGCCATACCGGCGCGTTCGGTATCCAGGCGGCACTCGCCGGGGCACAGTCCGTCGAGGGGTTAGATGTGAGTGCGGCGGCCGTGACCTTGGCTCAGGCCCATGCGGTCCAGAACGAGGTCGCCCCGCGTTGCCACTATCGTCAGTCCGATGCCTTTGAGGAATTGCCGGTGCTCGAGCGGAGCAATCAACGATATGACCTGGTCATTCTCGATCCGCCGGCGTTCGCGCGGAGTAAAAAAGCCGTGCCCCATGCCTTGGCCGGATACAAAGAAGTGAACCTCCGCGGTCTCCGTCTGTTGCATCCCGGCGGGGTATTGGTCACGTGTTCCTGTTCGCAGCCGATCAGCGATCACGATTTTTGGATGATGCTGCAGGCGGCGGCTCGAGATGCTCGTCGGCAGATTCGCCTGCTCGAACAGCGCGGTCAGGGGCCGGACCATCCGGTGCTTGCCGGTATGCCGGAAACACGTTATCTCAAATGTTTTATCGCTCAAGTGTTCTGAGGACATGATGCGCGATCACGATGCTCCTCCGGAGAACGTCGACGCGCCTCTCATCCCTGCCTCCGTCACGCTTCCTGAAATCACCCCCAAGGCGATTGTGTTGTCGATCGTGCTTGCCGCCGTACTGGCCGGGGCCAATGCCTATTTGGGCCTATTTGCCGGCATGACGGTTTCTGCGTCGATTCCAGCTGCCGTCGTGTCCATGGCAGTGCTGCGTCTGTTCCGTCAATCGAACATTTTGGAGAACAACATCGTCCAAACCGCCGCCTCGTCAGGCGAAGCGCTGGCGGCCGGTGTGATTTTTACCATCCCCGGGTTACTCCTCATCGGGTATTGGGCCTCGTTCGACTATTGGCAAACCTTCACCGTGGCGCTCGTCGGCGGGATACTCGGCGTGTTGTTTACCATTCCACTTCGCCGAGCCTTGATTATCCAAGCCCGGCTGCGTTTTCCCGAAGGCGTGGCCACCGCGGAGGTCTTAAAGGCCGGAGCTTCGACGGATGCCGGTGCGGGCGGCAGGTTTCGGGTGTTATTGGGGGCTGCGGCCATGGGCGGCTGCTTCAAGTTTGCCGAGGGTGGGCTGAAACTCTGGAGCGAATCGTTGGAAGGGGCCGTGCAGTTCGGCCGCGCGACGTTCTATGGAGGACTCAACCTGTCACCAGCCCTGCTGGCCGTGGGATATATCATTGGTCTCAACACAGCCGTGGTGGTCTTTCTCGGCGGCGCGATCGGATGGTTGGTCTTGCTGCCGGTGTATCAACTCCTCGTCGACCAGCCTGACGCGCTGACCGGCATGGCGGCGGCCAAGATGACCTGGAGTGGGCAGATTCGTTACGTTGGTATCGGCGCCATGTTGGCGGGAGGGGTGTGGACGCTGTTTCAGGTCCGGGGACCAATTCTGCAGAGCCTGGGCCAACTTATTGCGCTCTGCGGAATTCAAGAACAGCATCGGCCGCAATCCGTACTCCCGCGTACCGAGCGTGACGCGGGTGTCGCCTGGTTGATCGGTCTGACTGTGGTGTCTTTGGTTCCTATGGTGGTGCTGTATCAGAGTTTGTTGGGCCACAATCTCTGGGGTGGAATCGGGCTGACCCTCCTCATGGTCGTCACGGCCTTCCTCTTTTCCTCCGTGGCCGGATATATGGCCGGGCTTGTCGGGAGTTCGAGCAATCCGGTTTCGGGCGTTACCATTGCTACGATCATGCTCGCAGCGCTGCTCTTATTGGGAATCTTGGGTCGGGACAATCCTGCCGGTCCGGCGGCGGCCTTGCTGGTGGGTGCAGTCGTCTGTTGCGCTGCCGCAATGGGGGGCGACAATCTCCAGGATTTGAAAACCGGACATCTGGTCGGCGCGACCCCTTGGAAACAACAGGTCATGCAGGTGATTGGGGTGGCAACCGGTGCCGTGGTCATCGTGCCGGTGCTTTCGCTGCTGCAGGCCAAGTATGGAATCGGCGAGGTGACGGAGGCCCATCCCCATCCGCTCACTGCGCCTCAGGCCACTCTCATGGCGAATCTCGCGAAAGGTGTGTTCGGTGGATCCCTGCCCTGGCATCTAGTCGGAATCGGAATGTTGTTGGGAGTCGTCGTAATAGGCCTCGACATACGCCAAGGACGACGGGAGTCTACCTTTCGCCTGCCTGTTTTAGCGGTAGCGCTCGGCATGTATTTGCCGCTCAAGCTGTCCGCAACGATCATGTTCGGTGGTCTGCTGGCGGAGTATGTGCGGGCCGGCCAGAGATCTGTCGGCTCTCCACCGAACGATCGTGGCCTGCTGTTCGCTGCCGGATTGATCACGGGTGAGGCGCTGGTGGGAATTCTGTTAGCCCTTCCAATTGCGTTCAGTTCTCTCTGGCCGGCGTTGTCAGGGGATCCCTTTCAATTGTTTGTTGGTCCGCCATATGGAGGCTGGCCAGGACTCTGTGCACTGCTGCTTGTTGGCCTGTTGCTTGTGCGCGCTGCGCAAACGACAGCGTCTTCCAAGGGGGATCGTCAGGGTAGTGACCGGAGGTGACAAAGGTGATAAATGGTGGTGATGGGCGCGATGTCGAGGCGGCGTTAATCACTGGGCGGTTCAAAATGTCCCGGCGGGCGTGATTGCCAGGGCACGGTCGCTTGCTTGGACTGCTTCACGAGACTCCGCAAACTCACTTCCGCGGCTCGAAGTAACTTGGGGTCGCCGCCATGCAACAGTGCGGTGAGCAGCACATAGAGTGATCGATCGTGTCCCGCGGCCAGGAGAATTTTCTCTAGGACGGGATCGGCTCCAGTTAAATTGGAGAGGACCGGCGGCTCGTCGTCATCGTCCTTACAGAGGAGATCGAAATCCGAGGGGTGGATAAACAGCCAGGGGAGGGGAATCTTGAGGGCGCCGGCTAATGCTTCCAATATGGATGCGCTGGGATCCGTTTCTTCTGATTCCAGATTTTGCAATAGAGCGGTTGGAATTCCCGCGCGTTCAGCGAGGGCATTCTCGGAACACTTTTGCGAGACTCGCCATGCGCGAACGAATATTCCGACGTGAGGCATTCCCGATATTACTGTATCCGTTTCGGCGTCTGCAATGCCTGTGTTTATGAACCGTGGTACTACTTGCCTGCAACATCAACAACTTATGCACCATTCTCCTAGGTAGAACAAAGGCGTCGAAATCGGGTAGAATGAGGGTCTCTGTTGGATAGACTTGATGTGAGGAGGATCAGCCGATGTTAGGAACCGACATTCGCGGCATTATGGCCGAAGAGGAAGAAGTTCAGCGGCGGCAGGAAGCCTTGCAGTCACTGATGTCGATGCGAGAGAGATTGCTAAAGGAGTCGCTGGAGGCGCGAATCAAGCGCGCGCGCGGAACCGGAGACTGGACCAACTTATCGCCGGCCGAATGTGCCAATATTTATAAAGAAGAACGCGTCCATCTGCGGGCTCAACTCGAACGATTGAAAGCCGAGCGAGATCGCACCCGCGGGAAACTGTCGGCTCTCAAGCGGGCCAAAGTGCGGGCGCAACGTATCCGCGCGGCGGAAGCTGCTTCCGGCAAGAAACGCAAATAAGTATATGTCGAGGAGGCCGTGCTGATCTAGCAAGGTCTCCTCGCAGCGTCGCCTACCTTCTGGGTAACTGTTGACCTCCTCACTTCGCACCGTTTCCCGTAACTTTCTCTCGCACATACGAGATGTCGTCAAGACGAAGCGCACGCGTGACCGCGAGCGGGTCTTCGTGCTTGAAGGGACAAAACCTATCCTTGAACTGTTGCAGTCGGCGCCGCAGCAATTGGTCTGCCTCGTAGTCGCTCCAAGTTTTCTTGATAAACAACCGCCGGAAGTCAGGCAACAAATTGTGAGTAGCGGATGTACCCTCCACGGCTGTCCGGAGCACATGCTGGCTCAATTGTCCGATGTCGAAACTTCCAGTGGCGTACTGGCCATCGTCCACCAGCCGACGTGGAACCAGGCTGCTGTGCTCGCTCAACCGAGAATCTTAGGCCTCTACGGGGATATGCTTCAGGACCCGACGAATATGGGCACAATTATTCGGACCGCGGCAGGACTCAACGTCAGTGCAATGTGGCTGGCACCCCATTCCGTCGATGTGTTTAATCCGAAGGTCGTGCGGGCGACCGCCGGTGCGCTGTTTCAACTGCCCATCTTCCCTCACACCAGTCTCGAAGAGCTACTGAATCTAGACTGCGTGATCATAGCAGCCGATGCCGGTACCAGCGAGGGCAGCCTGTCCATCCGAGCGATTCGGAGCATTCCCGCCCGAACGATACTCGCCATCGGCAGTGAGAGTCGGGGTCTTTCGGAGGGGACTTTTGAAGCAGCCAGGCTCCGTTTTACCATCCCTCTGAAACCAGGGGTCGAATCCCTCAATGCTGCGGCGGCTGCGGCCATCGCACTGTTCCAGTTGTCGGGACTACCTTTAGAACACACTGCTGTTTAGCGAGTCATGCCTGCCGAGCCGGCAGCCACGCTTCTCACCATGGAGAGACCGGTAGCCACCGCAAAAGAGCATCCCGTCTGTGCAGCTTTCAAGTCTTCCGAAGGCTCGTCGTTGCCGCCCCCGTTGATACTTCCGCAAGGCTTTTATGCATATCGTTCGTGAGGGAGTTCCGTCTGCATTCGGATTCCCAAGCGGCGAGCCATAGGGCCGTTTCTCAAATACCTGAGATCGCCGCCCGGTTTTGGAGCTGTTGAGTCGGGCTTCCCGCCGAATCGAACGACAATCGCCTTCAAACCCATAGATTAGATTTCCCCTTCTCACGAGCGTCTCACGGACCTCCCTCGGTAGGGCCAAATAGCCCTGGCCGAAAAAGGCGCCCGTCCTTTACAGATTGAGCAATATTGACCAGATCAACTGGTGGATAAACGTAAAATGTGAGCAGGCTGCGTTAGAGGACAACCGTCGCTCGCAGAGCAGCTCGGTTTGAATGGTCGTCCGCCGAGAAGAGTGGCACAGCCGGATGATCGCCGAAAACCTCGGAACTTGATCACGGAGGGCTTGGTTCTTACCGAATCATGAGAAGTCCATCAGCTGGTCTGACATTCTGTTGCCAATCGATTCGAAGGTATTATGCGCGTCTCAGGTATGAGTGAAAGAGTGATCATGACCGCAAAGAAAATTCTTGTACTCAAAAGGGAGGGCGGCGAGGCGATTCAGCAACGGCTGACGGGATTGGGCTATCTCGTCTGCGGAGTCATCCATA
>JBDTWG010000081.1:0-12016 GCA_040006855.1 Nitrospira sp. | reverse complement strand
TGACCGGATCGTAAATGCGCGTCTTCGGAGTGAGCAGTTGGAACATGTCTTTGTCGCTGGTGACGATCGCCACGTCGAGGCCTTCGGCTTCGGCCTTCCGCGCCAGGGTGCCGATCAGATCGTCGGCTTCATACCCCGCCTGGCTGATCACCGGCAGCGCCAACGCCTCCACCACACGATGGATGTAAGGAATCTGAGCGCTCATTCCCTGCGGCATCGGAGGCCTTTGCGCCTTGTAGTCCTTGAAGGCCTCATGGCGGTGGGTCGGGCCCTTCTCGTCGAAGACTACGGCCACGTAGTCCGGCCGGTGGTCACGCAGGACCTTCATCATCATGGTCATAAAGCCATAGACGGCGTTGGTCTGCAGCCCTTTGGAATTGGACAGGGGCGGCAAGGCAAAGAATGCCCGATAGATATAGGCGCTACCGTCGATGAGATAGAGCATGGGCATGGGCATGGGCAAAAGAAAACGTAATCACGACCAATGGGACCCTAGTGCCCCACTGTAGACAGAACCAGACAATGGTTACTTTTCCGGCGCGATAATGAGTGGTGGTTTGTCGAACTTGGCACGCATGGAGTTGATCGTACTGAGCACGGTCGACTGTCCCACGATCTTGGCTTCCAACCGACGTTTTCCCGGGAACTCGACCAACGAGAGTCCGATCAACATCGTCAGCACCCCCTGTCCCGGCAAGAACAACATGAGAAGTCCGGCGAACAGAAAAATAGCGCCCACCACATTCTTCACGATGTGTCCAATGACGCGAAGGACCGGATGGTGGTTCTCCATCCAAGGGCGCGGAATACGAATGTCGAAATAGTCGGCCGGGAGCCGCATGAGAATGATCGGAATGGCCACCAGCGTCCCCACGAACATGAACACGGAGGACACGGCGAACCAAATCAGGACATTGGCCGGCACATAGGATTCGATCTGCGTCAGGAGTTCGCTTATCACCGGCGCATCCTAGCATGGGGCTTCGCATGGCGGAAAGGGTTTCACAGAGGCGGGTTTACGTTCCCTGCGCCCCCAGGCTATAATTCTGCCCTATGCTATCGCAGCGAACCAGCAGCGCGATCCCGACGCAAACCTGCTTATCGGGCTGCCGCGTAATCATTCTCGGACTCACTCTGTCCTTGCCTATCATCGGCGTGACTGATCTGGTGACGCACGCCGCCGATGCCGGCTCCTCTGCCACGGAGTCGGAACTCCAGATCGACATCACCAAAATCGGGCTCGGCAAAGAGGTGCTGATCACGCAGGGTCGCAAGGAATGGTTCATGCGGGTGGAAGTGACTCCAGAAAATTCCGTGGTGGTGCGCCAGGAAAAGGAAGGGGAACGTTATCTGCTCGACGAGAGCGAGATGCACGACCGCGCCATGACTCCGGCGGAAGTGGAGACGGCAATCACCGACTTTGTGAACAGTGTCAAAACCAGGCAGAAGGTCCAATAGAACGCATGGCAGACAAACCTAAATTCGTCATCTTCGCGCACAACGCTACGTATGATAAACTGCACCAGGTCGCCACACTGGGCTTGACGGCCGCCGCAATGGGCAAGGACGTCATCGTGGTGTTGCTGTTTTGGACGATCAAGAAGCTGGCCGAAGGCAAGATCGACGTCATCGATTTCCCGCCGGAATATGCCGCCTCCGCAGAGCAGGTCGCCCGTCTGTTGAAGGAAAAGAAGGTCCCGACGATTTCAGAAATGTTTCACGAAGCCCGTCTCGTCGGGCAATTTCGCCTGATTGCCTGCAGTGCAGGCCTGGAATACATGGGCGTGGAAGCAGGCGCGGTGGAACGAAACGTGGATGAAGTGCTCGGTCTTCCCTCCATCCTCTCGCTGACCGCGCAGGCGGAAACCAAACTGTTTATTTAACGACTCTCTCCCCTACACCGATCCTCACGACTTCTTGAACTTCCTCAAAAACGCCTGGAATTGCTCATTCTGCAGCAGACCGCCACCGAAGTGCGTCAAGGCGACCTGACCATCGGCATCCAAGAGGACATAGGTCGGGGTGACGCGAACCTTGAACGCCTGGGCGACCCACCGGTCTTCGTCGTAGGCGGTCGGAAACACAAAGACCTCGGGTCGGGCTTTGACGAATGTCTCGACATTGGACCGGAGGTCGGCAAAGCCGATCGAGAGGACGCGCAGTTGTTCGGGCTTATCCCGGCGATAGAAATTCGCGAGCTCGGGCAATTCCTTCCGGCAGACGTTGCACCAGGGCGCCCAAAAAACCAGCAACGCCGGCCGACTTCGCAAGGTGGCGTTGCTGATCACATCACCAGTCGATGTCACGAGCTCAAATTCAGGGGAGGGAGTGAGGGTCGATACCCCCCACCCAAGATCATCCCGCAGGGACACGAGGAGCAGCACCGTCAGTCCGAGGAAGGCGATGCCAACAGGACGCATGGTGAGAAATCCTTCCTCAGGGCTTGATGTAGATATACCCCTGCTGCTGAAGATCAGCGATGCGCTTGACCGCCACAGGATGCAGGGTCGCCACAAAGCCCTTCACGAGGTTGTCGAGCGTCTTGTTATAGAGCTTCATGGATACCTGACACATTTCAGCCTTCACGCCCTTTTCGAGAATCTGCTCGAACCGCTTCGTCATCTCGGCATCCATCTTGTCTTTTTCAAACAGTTCGAGCGCCGGGCCATGCACTACCAGTTCGACATCGATCTTGTCAGGCCCGCCTTCGGCTTCGATATGCTTGTTGATCAGCGCCAAGGCGTATTTCGCCACCTCTGGATCCTTCCCATCAACGTGATAGAGCACTTTGACTTTTCCACCTGCCGGCGCATCCGCCGCAAGCAACGGACCAGAGGTCACGAGGAAGGCGACCATCGCCATCAGAAACAGCGAACTGACGAGAGCTGTATCGAATCTAGATTGCGTAGACATGCTTGCCTCCTTAAAGGGACAGGGGAGCCAGAAGACCTTTGCCATACGTCATGATACGTGACGAATGGAAGCATTGCCAGCAAACGGTTGGCCAGGTTGGAACGCAGGAAGCCGTCATGATCGTCGATCCGGCAATCAAGATACGCGGCGTGAGGCTCTACCGAGCCACTGTGGAGGATTTCAAAAACAAGACAGGGATGAGTCTTAGCGCGAGTGCGTCACGCCAACCCGATCACACAAATCTGTGAGTGTGCATTGACTGCACAACGGTGAGACTGGTTGGCAGAGGTTCTGCCCGTAGGGCACGAGGAGATCGTTGAAGATCATCCAATACTCGCGCGGAAGTTTTTTGCGGAGCGCCTGCTCAGTTTCATCGGGAGTCTTGGTCTTTACATAGCCCCACCGATTGCTGATCCGATGGACATGAATGTCGACACAAATCCCTGGCTTCTCATAACCGACCGTGACAACCAGGTTTGCCGTCTTTCGCCCAACTCCGGGCAGTGTCAGCAATTCTTCGATGGTGTCCGGTACTCGGCCCTCGTATCGTTCGAGAAGCTGCGTGCAAATCTGCTGAATCTGTTTCGCCTTCGTCCGATAGAAACCGACGGGGTAAATGGCCTGTTCCGTGGTCTCCGCCGACAATTCGCTCATGGTGGCTATGGTCGAGGCTAAGGCAAAGAGCCGCCCGCTGGCTTCGGCAGTCGTCTTATCTTTTGTCCGCAGGCTCAGGAGACAGGAAATCAACACGAGGAAGGGATCACGGCCAGACCGTCTAGCCACGACACCGACAACCGGCTCAGGCCAGCGAGCGATTTCTCGCTTGACCGTCCGGATAACGGCGTGAATATCTTTCGCCTGCATGGGTCTGCCGGGAAAGGCAATGGACGGGGAGATGATCGAAATGGTCGACGGAGGGAATGGAAGTCTGACGACTAGTCGGAGCGTCTCTTCGCAAGCCACTTCTGCCGGCGACGCTGCGCTTCTCGCTCTTTCGCCTTTTTACGAACGCTCGGCTTTTCGTAATACCGGCGTCGCTTCAGTTCGCGGAACAATCCTTCACCCGCCAATTTTTTCTTGGCGACCTTCAGGGCTTTTTCGACGTTGTTGTTGAAGACCTTAATTTCCATCGTCAGCTACCTTCGACCCTCTTTCAGCGAAGTTTCAGAATATTCAACACTTTTTGCGACCACGAATCGAAGGGCGGAGTGTAGCATAGCGATTTCGCATCCACAAGCATTTGTTCTGCCGCCGAGAATCGATCACGAATCGATGCAATAAGCTGCTGATTCGGCTGTGTTTTCATGTTTTCATCGACCATCCCAAGACATCCATCGATAACCGCATCCGCGAGATGCATCCCCATGTTGAGATCGGGATGAACCTCCGATTTCGCCGACGTCAGGAGTCCGCGCAGCAACGGAATGATTTCGCAGGACAGTTTCACAATTTCCAGCGGCGTTTCTGTGGCCGTCAATAAACTCGACGCGAGTTGAAGCGCGCGATCTGGGTGGTGAAGCGGGAGCTTGTTCGCCTGAAGCACCTGCGCATAGGCATCGCGATCGATCTTGACCAATTCATGGAGACGCGTTCGAATTTCGATTAGCCGCGTTTCGACCGCCCCTGCCCGATTCAGTTTGGCCACCATGATGCCCAAGGAGGCCGCGAAGGCGGCCGAGAGGGCGCCCACACTGCCCCCTGTCAAACTCTGGCCCTCTGGCATCATTCCATCGACTGCCCCGGGCTTCGCCGGCAATACCGCTTTTGTCTTGAACGGCTGCGGTGCCGACAAACGTCCGAACGCCTCTCGCGATTCGACACTGTCCAATCGCGCTTCGAGGACCTGCCGACCGTCAAATTGATCCAGATGAAGCGCTTGCTGCGCCGTCGCAATCAATGCTTGCTCTGGGACCAGCCCGATGATTTCAGTACCGGCCACATCCACTCCACGGGCCTCGGCCTCCCGCTGCACGACGGCAAATGCGACATGCAGGGGTGTCTCCTCATGGTTCGTCAGATTCATCGACACCTGCACCAGGCCTGAAGTTTTCAGGTCAACGCCGATTGCTTTGACGAATGGGAGACCCCCGCTCGACTGTCGAACGACCTTGGCAATGTCGGTGGCGACCGACAGATCGCGGCTCTTCAGATTTACATTAAAGGCGATGAGCGGCCACCGCGCCCCCACGACCGTGGCCCCCGCGGTCTGGTGCAGGTGCTTCGGCCCGAAGTCCGGCACCCATGCCGGATCGGTCTCCATCCTAGCCCCCAACCCTTTCAGGCCGCCCCTTCGAATCCACTCGAGGTTCTTCCGCTCGGGCCGAGAGGCGGCTTCCTCGTACAGAAACACTGGGATCTTGAGTTCATTGCCGATACGTTGTCCAACCATCCGAGCCAGCTGCACACAATCCTGCATGCTGACGCCGCGAATGGGTACGAAAGGCATTACGTCCGTCGCGCCGACACGTGGATGTTCGCCATGATGGGTGCGCAGGTCGATCAGTTGAGACGCCACCCGTGCCATTTGAAACGCCACCTCGGCTACAGCATAGGGTCGACCGGCCAACGTCACCACCGCCCGATGATGATCGGGGTCCATGGTCTCATCCAGCAACGCCACACCGGGCACGGAACGGATGACATCGACCAGCGCTCGGACCACGTCAGGATTCCGACCCTCACTGAAGTTCGGCACGCATTCGACGACTTGATTCACCCCAGTGCCTCTTCCGCTATGACTCGCATGTGATGCGCCACCCACCCCGAAGGTAGTTCGCGCAAGAAAAAAGCCGGAGGCTGATGATCATGCCCTCCGGCTTTGCATAGCATGACAGCCTCGCCTGTGCGCGCCTGTCGCCGAACGTTACTTCGTTTTTTTGACAAAGGCCTTATAGATCCGCTTGGAAGAACTCTGCTCCTCTTCCAAGCCCACCATTTCATGGCCAGTGGTCTGACACCAGGCCGGCATGTCCTTCTTGATGCCTTCATCGTCCGACACGACTTCCAGCACCTGACCGGTCGTGAGCTCCTTGATCTTCTTCGATGTCAAAATTATCGGCATCGGGCAAAAATACCCAAGCGTATCGAGCTTCACATCGGCCTGTATCATAACGTTCCCCCGGCCCGTCTCTTATATGAACAAATTAACACTGCCCTGCTTGGCTTCGGCCAAGTAGGTGGTCACACCGGCGAACTGGTCGATCCCGTCGATCAATGTGTCCTTGGTAATCCCCATCAGCCCCATCGTCGTCGTGCAGGCAATGAAGCGGACCCCGAGGTCCAACGCCATCTCCATCAATTCCGGCACGCCCGGCATACGATTCTGCTTCATCACCACCTGCATCATCTTGGTGCCCAGTCCCCAGAAGTGGAACCGGGACAACGGCAGCGTATCGGCTCCGCCTTTATTGAGGAGGCCGAACATGCGGCGCAGCAAATCCGTGGCCGAACTGCGCGCCCCTTTTTTCCGAATGGTGTTCAATCCCCAAAACGTAAAAAACACCGTCACCTGCATCCCCATGGCAGCCGCCCCGGTGGCAATAATGAACGCGGCCATGGCCTTGTCCAGATCGCCGCTGAGGAGCACGATGGTGACACGATCCGGTTTCGACTCGCGCAGCTCCGCGAGAGCAGCCGTCGGTTCTATTTGTGCCGTGATCATCGGTTACCTCGCTTCTTGACCTATGAATATCGCCCGATTAAGGACGAGAGAAACTATAGTCTCCGCTTCTTTTTCTTGTCAAGAAACGGGAAGTCCCGATGGCCCTCCCGTCCTCTCGCCTCGCATCACCTCGGCGGTTGCTTGACCTGCTGCTGACCCCCCGTTATAGTTCCGTGGTCACCCACATGCCGTCTTCGTGGCGCATTGCGCACTGAACTCCTCACCTATGAACACAGACCTCATCACCGAATTTAAGCCCACAAAGAGCGCGCCCCTCCTCGGGTTTTGGTATCCCGTGACCACGAGCACCTCGCTGGCAGTCGGCCAGATGCATTCGCAAGTGATGCTGGGACAGCCGATTCTGGTCTGCCGCGACCGTCAGGGACAGGTGGCCGCCATGCGCGATATTTGCCCCCATCGTGGCATGCCGCTCTCGTTCGGACATTTCGACGGCGAGCGTGTCGAGTGCGCCTACCATGGCTGGCAATTCGATATGGGCGGCCGCTGTCGCCACATCCCGGCGTTGATCGAGGGCTCTCCGCTCCAACCAGACAAAATCGGCATTACCTCGTATCCCTGCCAGGATCTAGACGGCTACGTCTGGGTGTTCCTCGCCGACCCGCAGCAGCCGAATCAACCGGTCCCAGAGCTCCCGCGTCTCCCGTTGCCCTCCGAACCCTATCGCATGATCCAAATCTCGACGATTTTGGACTGCACCATTGACGACGGCATTGTGGGGCTCATGGATCCGGCCCATGGTCCGTTCATCCATCAAAGTTCCTGGTGGCGCACGAAGGCCAGCATGCACGAGAAGGCCAAAACCTTCGAGCCGATTTCGAACGGGTTTCGCATGGTCCCCCATGCACCTTCGAAGAACAGCGGACCGTACAAGCTGCTGAATCTGTTTTACGGCGGACCGCTCACGACGACCATCGACTTCGTGCTGCCCAACCAACGTTTCGAGTTTGTGCAATGCGGCTCCATGTTCGTCTCCTCGCGCGCCACCGTGACGCCGATCGGTGACCAACAATGTCGCATCGATTTTACCGCCGCCTGGAACATCCTTCCCTGGCTTCCCTTCGCTAAGCCCCTGTTTCGCCACTTCGCCAACATCTTCATGAAGCAGGATAAGCAGGCGATGGAGCGGCAAGCGATCGGGCTGAGGTACAAACCGGCTCTCATGCTGATCGATGACGCCGATACCCCTGCCAAGTGGTACTACAAGCTGAAGGCAGCTCATCTCGCGGCGGTGCAAACCGGCCGTCCCCTTGAGCATCCCCTGAAGGGCCGTGTCACACTTCATTGGAGAAGTTAGTCGGCTGCGCGGTTACTTGGCCGGCTGGCTCGAGCCATTGTGCGGCTCGTTGAGCAGCGCCATGGCCCGACGAATTTGATCACGCGATCCGAGCAGCGTGACCACGTCCCCCGCTTGCAGACGCACCGTTTCAGCCGGATTCGACTGCGTCATCTGGCTACGGGTCCAGGCAATGATAGACGCGCCGGTGCGGGGACGAATGGAGAGTTCTGCCAGCGACTTGCCCACCGCCGGGGCCTCGTCATCGATGCGGCAGGTTTCCACCTCGACATCGGTCAAGGTGCCCCCGCGCAGATGATGGGCCAGTTCCGGCATTTCGCTACGACGCAGCAAGGCATATCCCTCGCGGCGAATTTGTTCGGCTTTTCGCGCCACGAACTCCTGCGGCAAACTGTAGGTGCGCAGGACCAGCGCGAAGATTTCAATCGACGTCTCAAACTCCTCCGGCACCACGTCGTCCGCGCCTAACTGGTGCAACTCTTCCAACTCCCGCAAATACCGTGTCCGCACGACGATGTGCACGGCTGGGTTGAGCCCCTTGGCGACCTTCACCGTTCTCCGAGCCGTAAATGGGTCGGAGAGTGCCACGACCAGCACTTTGGCATCTTCTATTTTCATGTGTCGCAGGACATTGGCGTTCGAGCCGTCGCCATAATAAATCGGCACGCCGTGGCGAGACTCGCGGCGGACCGTATCGCCATCCAAATCGAGCGCCACGTGGGGAATCTCCGTTTCGCTCAGCACGCGGGCCAGGTTTCGACCGTTCAACCCATACCCCACAATGATCACATGGTCCTTAATACGAATCTGCGATCCTGCCATCTGTTCAACATGCGCAGCCGTCCGGGTCGGCAGCCATCCCCGCACCCGTTGCAGCGCTTCAATCCGCCGACCCAAGTGAGGCGACCACTGCATCAAAAAGGGAGTCACCACCATCGTCAGGACCGACGTCGCCAAGAATAAATTGTACAGGTCACCGGTGAACAACCCCGCATCTTGCCCCTGCTGCGCCAAAATAAAACTGAATTCGCCCACCTGCGCCAGAGCCATTCCGACTAGGACCGCCGACCTCGGAGGAGCCCCAGCCGCAACCATCGCTCCGGTCCCGGCCACCAGCTTTCCGACAATGACCGCCAAAAGCAGCCCCAGGACTATGAACGGATGGCTCAGCACCACGCGCAGGTCCATCAATACTCCGATGGACACGAAGAACAGACTGTTGAAACTGTCGCGGAACGGCAGGACCTCCGCCAACGCTTGATGGCTATATTCAGATTCAGAAATGACGAGACCGGCGATAAATGCGCCGAGGGCCAGCGACAGTCCGCCCAGCGAGGTCAGCCAAGCAATGCCGAGGCAGAGGACGATGATCGAGAGCAGAAACAACTCGCGACTTCGACTGCGCACGATATGCCGCAGCAATCGAGGTACCAGATACCAGGCCGCCGCAACAATCAAGCCCACGACGATGGCCGCCTTGAGCAATGTCATGAGGACCGTGCCCAATGCGCTCCCGCTCGGGGTAGCCAAAATCGGAGTGATGAGCATCATGGGGACGACAGCAAGGTCCTGAAAGATCAGGATCGCGACCGTGGCCCGACCGTGGAACGAATCGCTCTCGCCCTGCTCGGAAAGCGCCTTCAAAACAATCGCCGTACTACTCAAAGAGAGGAGAAAACCCCAGAAAATCCCCTGTTGATATGACAGTCCCACTACGAGTGCCCCCAACATCGCCAAGATCAGCACGCCACCGGTCTGAACCGGAGCAGCCACCATGAGAATGCGGCGAGCCGCCGCAAAATGTGCGGACGAAAACTCCATGCCGATGGTGAAGAGGAGAAGCACAATCCCGATCTCGGCCAGCACCTGCACCTGACTCACATCCGGAATCAGGTGGAGCCCATGCGGGCCGATAAGGGCGCCCGCCACAAGAAAACCGGCGATCGATGGCAACCGGAACTGGTGAAAGACGAAGACCACTACAGTGGACACCGTATAGATCACCAGGAGATCGCCGAGAACTGCGTAATCACTCATCGTATGGGGGTCCAAATAGGAGTCTGAATCACGTACTGCTGCGTAATTGCCACGCAGCATACCGTAGGGCTCTCAGCCGAACAAGCAGTTCCGCTTGTTCGGACTGTCGCGCTGGGCTACAGTGGTGCCCACGCCCGCCATAAACCGCTCAGGGGGAGGCTCCGCTGCGCGCCATCATTTTTGATTTCAACGGCGTCATTGCTGACGATGAAACGCCACATCTGCATTGCTTTCAGCAAGCATTGGCAGAACAGGGAATCGAGTTGAGCAGAGAGGACTATTACGGAACCTACCTCGGCATGAATGAACGGACCTGCACTGCCGCGCTGCTACAAGCGAAGGCTGGAGTCTGCGACACCCTCCTCCACTCAGGGATCATCGAACGGAAAGCGATGTTATTCCGTGCTTATACCGCCTTGCACAAACCGGTGCTGTCCCCTGGGTGATCGAATTCATTCAACGAGCGGCGGAACGCTATCGGCTGGCGATCGCGTCCGGCGGCAGGCGGGAGCAAATTCTTTCCGAGCTGGAAGCAAGTCCGATTGAGAAGGCCTTTGAATTGATTGTCTCCGCAGACGAATGCTCCGTCGGGAAGCCAGATCCGGCAATCTACGAGTTCACGCTCAGACAATTAAATGCGCGTCTCCCCAGACCACCGCTCCTCAGAGCCGGCGAGTGCCTGGTGATCAAAGATTCTCGAGCTGGCGTTCTAGCGGGATTGAAGGCGGGCATGCGAGTCTTGGCTGTCGCCACGACCTATCCGGCATGCGAGCTGAACAATGCACGCCTCGTTCTCCCGCACCTGGACGGCATCGCCCCAGCTCACCTTGCACGTCGGCTATTTTAGGAAACATGAGAGAGACGGAGGTTAGAAAGGAATGCGGATGCCCATCTGAAACTCGTTCGGCATCATGCCCTTCCCCAACGACTCGCCCAAGAGGTTTTGCTGAGGGAATATCGACGAAGGACCCAGAGCCCGGTCACGTTCCGTCACAAATCCGCCGCCGAATCCCGCCCCGACATACGGAATTAGCGTCTGCTCGCTGATCTGTAACCGTCCGCTTAACGTGGGGGTCTGTCGAACAATATCCTGCCCGCGATCGTTGACCGTAGGAAGCTGAGACAAGCCGCTCGGTGACTGGATGCGACTTTCGCTCCATGCCGGCGGTTCGTTCAGCGGATTTTCTGCCAACGCCGTCCCAGCCCACATCACACCAAGCAATCCCGCGCCAAGCAGTGACCGGCAGACCACGAGTTTTTTCATCCTGATGACTTCCCTTGATCACATATGCGGGCCGCTTTTTCACCTTACTCCAAACTCCCATCACGCAACAAGGGGACCAACCTGCAACCATTCAACCGACGTTCATAAGGAGGCCTGGGGCACCGCGCCACAGGACCAGAGCAGCACAGTGTCTCCCATTCTCCGCATCTCTGTCGGATGCGCCTCATGTGACTCCGTGATCCCGTTTATCTCGTTGACGCAGCTCGAAGAGCCCGTAGGAAGAATCTCCGGATGGCTTGGCTGACAAGCAGTCTTGATTCCACTGAGGCGCCCCCATTACTCTCGTCCTAGGACACTGCGCATGGAGCGAACCGCTTCGCCTGCACGAATTCCATTTCTCGCCCACTTTTATGATCTGCCTGACCGGCAACGTCCATCACCGCTCATATCGTGGCGTTGACACTAGCCACGCGCAGCAGACCGAAGCGCAACTGGCCCTGCGCTACTGCGACATTGCCGCCCGGCACCATGTGAAATTGACGCTCTTCGTCACCGGCAAGACCTGTCTGGAAGAACCGGACACCGCGGCAACCTTGGGCCGGTATGGTCATCGCGAGATCGGCGGACATCTTCTGTGCCTTTCGCTCGATTCAGCACTGGCTGTCAACCCACCTCGGAGGGTCCATCCTCGGATCTGCGGCGATGCAGCGGGGTGATATCGAAAAGACCATTGCAGCCATTCGAGATGTCACGGGAAAACGAATCACGGCTTGGCGGAACCACGGCTTCCAGCACGACGCTCTGACCTATCCGCTTCTCGACGAACAGGGCATTCAGATCGTGTCAGATCGAGTCACCACTAGCA
>JBDTWG010000080.1:0-12020 GCA_040006855.1 Nitrospira sp. | reverse complement strand
AGCGCGTTCAAAAGCGTATACACCCCACCTGTATGCGTTGCGGGTCAGGACAACGACGTCCCGATTCGTCGCACACATCGATAAAGCAGAGGACAATGACGTCCTTTTGGTCCGATGGTAGGACCGGAAGGGCGTTTTTTTTTGCGTAGTGGCTCCTCCGGTCTGGTGCATTCCAATCGTGTGTAACCAGGAGGGCTATCAGGATGAGTGCACGAATGTCAGGAGGACTCCTACTGGGGGCGATCATGATGATGATCGTCGCCGCGCCGGCTCCGGTGAGGGCAGAAGAGAAGAGTGCGGGAGAGGCGGCTGGAGCTGGGCAAGTACTCCGGGAAGTGGAAACGCCGCCTGCCGTGATTTGTGGCGGCTGTGTCAGTCCCACCTTTGCGGGCGAGGGCAAGGGCAGCATCGTCCCCTATGGCCGCATCGAACTGGATGCGATTTACAGCAATCGAAATACGAACCCGCTCGATCCCGGGCAGTTCAATGGCTATGCGACCGCTGCCGGCAAGAGCAGCAATGCGTCCTCGACCCTCAATCCTCGCTATAGTGTGTTCGGCCTGCGAGCCGACCGGACTGATGGGACACACAAACTCACCGGTGTCGTAGAGGCAGACTTCTACAGCCAGACCGACAATGCAGGGAATATCTCCCCCCGCCTGCGGTTAGCCAACGTGAAATACTCGCCGAATAACAGTCGGACGACCATTACGGCCGGCATGGATTGGACGCCGATCATGTCGTCCCATCCGAACCTGATCGATTTTTCGATCATGGGATACAACGGGAATCTGTGGCAGCGCCTTCCGCAGATCACCGTGAAGCATCAATTTACCGACAACGTCAACGGCCTCTTGACGGTCATGCGATTTGAGCGAGGACTGTCAGCCATTCAACCCCAGACGCAGCGACGAACCTTTCAAGGAGCCGGCGCAGCGGCGGCGACGCCCGGCAGTTGCGGGAGCAGCGGATTTGCCTGTTCCGAAAACGCCTTCAATGATCCGGTACAAATGCCCTATGTTGGAACTCGGTTCGCCTACACGGGAACCGGTGACCAAGCAGGCTTCATGGTCGCGCTGAACGCGGCCTTTCGGCATTACCGATCCGCGCCTACGGCCGGAGGCATTCCCGCCGGCAACGATATCAATTCGTATCTCGTAGGGGCGGAACTCGCGGTGCCCTTGACGAGCCGGTTGAAATTTACCGGTGAGGTTGCCTATGGCCAGGCGCTGGGAGTCGAGTTTTTCCGGTATGGACAAGAGCGAAATCTTGGTACGGGGAAAGCGATTCGTACCATCGTCGGGTGGGGAGAGTTAGACTATGCCTACGATCGACGCCTCACCCTCATTGCGGGGTATGGGTTCGACAACCCGCTGAATTCCGATCTGCGCGGCACCAGCGCCGGACCGGACACTCAGTATGTCCTCAATCATCGGACCTACCTGACGGCCGTCCGCCATATCTGGGGTGACTTGTACGCTTCCTTAGAATGGAATCACCTCATGAGCGAATGGTCGACCGGGGAACACTTTGCAGGCGATAACTTCATGCTCTCAACTTGGTATAACTTCTAGCCCACGATGATGGCGAAAGGAGTCTAACGATGAGCTCTCAGAAACCACAGGGTGTAGATGATGCGATATCCGGTGCGGCGCCTGAGGTGCCCTCCTCGCGGCGCGAGTTTCTGGTGCACAGTTCGAGGACCGCGGTCGGCATTGGGGTCGCGGCATTGCTGGGAAACCTGGGGCATTGGGCCCTTTCCTATGGGGCCGATAAGGAACCGATCAAGATCGGCGTGTTGCACTCCCTCAGCGGCACGATGGCGATCAGCGAAGTGTCGTTGAAAGATGTGGTCTCGATGGCGGTCGAAGAAATCAACGCGAAGGGCGGACTGCTGGGACGCCCGCTGAAACTGGTCATCGTCGACCCGGCTTCGAATTGGGATCTGTTTGCGGAAAAGGCTAAACAGTTGTTGGTGCAAGATAAGGTCGCCGTGGTCTTCGGCTGCTGGACGTCGGTCAGCCGGAAATCCGTCTTGCCGGTATTTGAAAAGAACAACGGCCTGCTCTTTTATCCCGTGCAATATGAAGGCGAAGAGTGCTCACGGAATGTGTTCTACACCGGGGCGGCGGTCAACCAGCAGGCCGTGCCGGCCGTGGAATACCTGATGAGCAAGGAGGGGGGCGGGTTCAAAAAGTTCTATCTGCTGGGGACGGACTACGTCTATCCACGGACGACGAACAAAATTCTTCGCGCGATGTTGCTGGCCAAGAAAGTGCCCGCAGCCAACATCATGGAGGAATACACGCCGTTCCACCATCAAGACTATCAAACCATCGTCGGGAAGATTAAGAAGTTCGCCGCCGGTGGTGGCGCCTGCGTCATCAGTACGATCAACGGTGACAGCAATGTGCCATTTTATAAAGAGTTCGCCAATCAGGGGTTGCGCGCCGAAGATGCGCCGATCATGGCCTTCAGCGTCGCCGAGGACGAACTGCGTGGAATGGACAAGACGGCTCTGGTCGGTCATCTGGCGGCATGGAATTACTACCAGAGTGTCGACACGCCGCAGAATAAACAGTTCGTGGCGAACTTCAAAGCCTACTGTAAAAAGAACAACCTGCCGGATGGAGACAAGCGGGTGACCGACGATCCGATCGAGGCAGCCTATTTTGGTGTGCATGTCTGGAAGCAGGCGGTCGAGAAAGCGGGCAGCACAGATGTCGACGCGGTTCGCACGGCTGTGTATGGACAGAAATTCCTCGCGCCGGGCGGCGAGATCATGATGGATGAGGCCAACCACCATACGAACAAGCCGGTATTGATCGGCGAAATCCTCAAGGATGGCCAATTCAAAGTCGTGTGGCGGTCAAAGGGTTTGGTCAAACCAGAACCCTGGAGCGAATACACCAACCCCGAAAAAGGATGCGATTGGATCAAGCATCAAGGAACCTATAAAAAAGCCTAATGGGCACAGCCATTCAGGCGCCGGAAATGAATGAAGGTACGCTGCGAATGAATCTCGTCGTTGGGATGGTGTTGGTCTGGTGCTGTGTGGCATTGGGCGTGAGTGATGGATTGGCGGCGGAGGCGCTGGCGGGTGCCTCCTCGCCGATTCAGCTTGAGCAAGCGTTGAAAGACCTGTCCAGTGATGATGAGGCGACGCGAGAGCAAGCGATTCGTGCACTGATCGAACAGGGGGACGCGACCTGGCTCCCACGCTTGGATGAGTTGCGGGCCAACGCGGATCGAAGTCTGCGCATGGCGATCAAGCCGGTGGCCGATGCCTGGAGACACCGCGCCAATCTGAGTAGTCCCGATGTCGATACGCGACGGTCAGCAGCTGCCGATCTCGGGACCAGTGGCCGGACGGTGGCCATTCCCTGGCTGGAGGCTGCGGCAACTACCGAATCTCACCGTTGGGTTCGGTATGCGATGGATGAGTCGGCGCAGTTGTTGAGGCTCGCTTCCGATGACCCGGCGGCGAAGGCTCAGGCTGCGACGAAACTGGGCGAACTGCGCAGCCAGAATGCCGTGCCGGCATTGAAGGAACTGGTGCAAGCCGCTAATGAACCGAATGGAACCGAGCAGCAGAAGACTGTCGCGCGTGTGGCTGCTGCCGCCATCGATCAAATCGAAACGTGGAATGTGTGGTCGACGGCAATCGAAACGGTGTTTCGCGGCATCAGTCTGAGTTCTATCCTCCTCATCATGTCCGTGGGTCTCGCAATCGTCTTCGGGCTGATGGGTGTCATCAACATGGCGCACGGCGAACTGATGATGATCGGCGCCTATGCCACATTTGTGATGCAGGAATGTTTTAAACTGTATCTCCCTCCGGGCTGGTTTGATGCCTACTACCTCGCGGCCCTCCCGGCCTCGTTTCTTGCTGCGGCATTATTCGGATTGCTTCTGGAGACAACGGTCATTCGTTTCCTTTACGGCCGACCGCTCGAAACGATGTTAGCGACCTGGGGAGTCAGCCTGATTTTGATCCAGGGGGCGCGCATCTATTTCGGTGATTTGACGGCAGTCGCCGCTCCGGCATGGCTCAATGGGGGGACGCAGGTCATGGTAGGGGTGTTCCTGCCCTTCAATCGGCTGTTCATCATCGGCCTCTCCATTCTGTGTGTCACGGGGATTTATGCGTTGCTGTTCCGGTCGAGCTTGGGATTGCGGGTGCGGGCGGTCACGCAGAACCGCAACATGAGCGCCTGCTTGGGCATTCCCACCAGGAAAGTCGACGCGTACACGTTCGCCTTCGGCTCGGGTCTGGCTGGTATCGCGGGCTGGGCCTTGACCTTGGTCGGCAATGTTGAGCCGGGACTCGGGCAGAACTACATCGTGGACTCCTTCATGGTGGTGGTGACGGGCGGAGTCGGAAAACTTGCCGGAACGATTATTGCCTCGCTCGGCATCGGCGGATTGAATAAACTGATGGAGCCCAGTCTCGGAGCGGTCTACGGTAAGGTGTTGATCCTCGTGCTGGTGATTCTCTTCCTGCAGCGACGACCCTCGGGGCTGTTTGCGGTCAAGGGGCGTCACGCCGAGGGGTAAGGATAGAGAGCAGGGAGAATGGGAGAACCGTTGGCACCACAGGCGAAGGTTGAGCGAAACGAAGGTACCATCTTTTGGCTCGTCGGGTTCGTGCTTCTGTTTGTGCTTCCGGTCCTCAATGTGTTGCCGGCGGAAGATTCCTGGCTTCACGTCTCCGATTTCGCGCTGAACCGATTCGGAAAGTTCCTGGCCTTTGCCATTCTGGCGCTCGGCCTCGATTTGATCTGGGGATATGCGGGCATTCTCAGTTTGGGACAAGGCGTCTTCTTTGGGTTGGGCGCCTACTGCATGGGAATGCACCTCATGCTCACCATCGGGAACGAGAGTGTCTACGGCAGCGCCTTGCCGGACTTCATGGTATGGAACCAGGTCACCGAATTGCCGTTTTTCTGGAAGCCGTTTTATAGTTTCACTGCCGCCGTTCTGGCCGGTCTGCTGGTGCCGGCATGTTTCGCGCTCCTGTTCGGATTTCTCGCCTTCCGCAGTCGAATCCGCGGCGTCTATTTCGCCATCATCACGCAGGCTCTGGCGCTCATGGCTTGGCTCGTCTTCAATCGGAACGAAACGAATCTTGGGGGGACGAACGGCCTGACGGACTTCAAGACAATCCTGGGCTTTCGGTTGTCTGAGCCGGGGACGCAACTGGCCCTCTATGTCATCACGGTGCTGTGTTTGGGCGGGGCCTACCTGCTGTGCCGTTGGATCATCGCCTCGCGGGCCGGCCGGGTTCTGATCGCCATTCGCGACAGCGAACAGCGAGTCCTGTTTTCCGGCTACTCGCCGGCCAATTACAAACTGTTCGTCTTCGTGGTGTCGGCGGCGCTGGCAGGTCTCGCGGGGATTCTCTATGTCCCGCAAGTCGGCATCATTACGCCGGCGCAAATGGGTGTGCTGCCCTCACTTGAAATGGTGATTTGGGTGGCGGTGGGGGGCCGCGCCACGCTCGTTGGAGCCATCGTCGGAGCCGTGGGCGTCAACCTGGGCCGTAGCATCCTCACGAACCATTTTCCAGAATTGTGGCCGTTCTTTCTGGGTGGGCTCTTTGTCGTCGTCGTGCTGCTGTTTCCCGACGGGGTCATGGGGATCACCAAGAAGGTGAGCGAGAAGATCGCGGAGTGGACCGTCCGTTTACGAAAGACCCCGGCCGTCGAAGAGGAGCAGGCATGACGGAACACGGCTCCATCATCTATTTGGAAGGCGTCACCGTTGATTATGACGGCTTCAAAGCCTTGAACAATTTGAATTTCATCGTCAACCATCGCGAACTTCGAGTGGTGATCGGGCCGAACGGCGCGGGAAAGACGACATTGCTGGACGTCATTTCAGGGAAGACCAAGCCGGCAGCGGGGCGTGTGATCTTCGGCAAGGATACCGATCTTATCGGCATGCGGGAGTACGAGATTACGCAGCTCGGAATCGGGCGGAAATTTCAGGCGCCGTCCATCTATGGCAATCTTACCGTCTGGGAGAACCTGGACCTGTCGTTGAGCCGTCCCAGCAAGGGGGTCTTGTTCACGGTGAGGGGCCAGTCCACGGCGGCGGAACGGAAACAGATCGACGGGGCCTTGGAGACCATTGGATTGACGGAGCAGGCGCGTCTGCGAGCGGGATCGCTGTCTCACGGCCAGAAACAATGGCTCGAAATCGGCATGGTGATTCTACAGGATCCGGAGTTGCTGCTGGTGGATGAACCGGTGGCGGGCATGACAGACGAGGAGACCGCACAAACGGGGCGGTTGCTCCAGTCGCTGGCGGAAAAACACGCCATTATCGTCATTGAGCATGACATGGAGTTTGTGCGGCAGATCGCGCGTATCGTGACGGTGCTGCATGAAGGGACCGTCATTTGCGAGGGGCCCGTGGAGAAGGTGCAGGCCGATGACAGAGTAAGAGAGATTTATCTGGGGCGCCAGAAAGTGGCGCATGGGTAGCAGGATGGTGAACAGTATCTCCGACATCGTTCTCGGCCCGACAAGCGCCGCACTCTTTCGTGAGTGGTACTTCTCCGGTCCTGTCTCGCTGTCGGTCTTACCGAAACCCTATTGAACTTCCCGGGGAGTAATCGAAGCCATACTATGTTGCGGCTAGAGAAGGTCAACGTCTACTATGGCGAAAGCCATATTCTTCGGAACGTCTCGTTTCACATCGAGGCGGGCCAGGTGGCTTGCGTGATGGGGCGGAACGGCGTCGGCAAGTCTACGACGCTCAAAGCCATCATGGGTCTCTTGCCGGTGCGTAGCGGCCAAGTCCTCTTCGATGGAGCGGATATTACAAAAACGTCGACCGACCGGCGGGCCAAGGCTGGTCTTGCCTACGTGCCGCAGGGGCGAGAGATTATTCCGCATTTGACGGTGCGCGAAAATCTCCAACTGGGTTATTGGGCGCGCGGGAGCACAGGGAATGGAAGTTCAGAAAAGGCCGCCTTCGACGAGGTCTATTCGCTATTTCCCAAGCTCACACAGATTCTAGAGCGGCCGGGCGGTGTCTTGAGCGGTGGGGAGCAGCAGCAACTGGCGATCGGGCGCGCGATTCTGTCGAAGCCAAAAGTCTTGCTGCTCGATGAACCGACCGAAGGCATTCAACCTTCCATCGTTGATCAGATCGAGGACGTGATCATTGGCTTCAAAACGGCGCGCCGGTTCGCGATTGTCTTAGTTGAGCAGGGCCTGCATTTTGCCGCCCGGCTGGCCGACAGTTATGTCGTGATGGCCAAAGGAGCGGTGATGGCGGCGGGGAAGAAGGATGAGCTTAGTGCCGAGATGGTAAAGCAGCATTTGACGGTGTAGGGCCGGAAGTTTTTCAAGAGACATTGCCGTCTCACCGACTCGCCGGCGTGCGCAGGCCTGATGCTCGTTATCCTCGCATCGCGCACCTCGCAGAATGCGCACCATGAGGCTGTGCACGTTCGATGCGCGCACGTTGAAAGGCACCCATGCTCTACGATACCAGGCCATAGCCTCTTAGGAGGTCGAAACGATTCTGTTGATCTGCTCGGCCTCGGTCGCTACTATGTGTCCCGCATGTCATGCTGCTTCTTCCCCCACCTGAGGAGGAATGATTCTGAAGACATCTTCCAGGATGCCGGTTGTGGCCTGTCTCCTTACTTTGGCAGCTTGTGCAACTGGCAATTACACTCCGCTGGGCGAGGCTGATAAGGATCAGGTCGAGCAGCTGAAAGAAAACGTCTACCGTGTCGAGTATCGCGTCAGTTCATTTACGTCGCAGGAACAGTTGGATGCCTATTTGCGCCGACGTTGCGCAGAATTGACGTTGCGGGAAGGCTACGATTTCTTCCACCTTGCGCAGCGCGCCGATGTCCTGGCACTCTCCCGGCGCACTTCGATGACGGTGACGATGTATAAGGGACAGAAGCCAGCCGGTGCGGTTGATCTCTACGATGCGAAGGATGTCTTGGCTGAGTCGGCGGCGGTTTTACAGAATGAGTAACGAATGACGTGTGACGAGGTCCGGATATGCATCTGACACCGCGTGAGCAGGAAAAGCTGTTGATCTATGTGGCGGCCAATCTGGCCAAAGAACGCAAGGCGCGGGGGCTGAAGCTCAACCACCCTGAAGCGGTCGCATTTATCACGGCGGAGATTCTGGAAGGGATTCGCGACGGCAAGTCGGTGTCGGAACTGATGAGTTATGGCGCCACGCTGCTTACTCGAAAAGATGTCATGTCGGGCGTACCGGAGATGATTCCTGAACTTCAGGTCGAGGGCACGTTCCCGGATGGCACGAAGCTGGTGACCATCCATGAACCGATTCGATAGGTGATGGGATGAAGAAGACATCCAAGACTGCTTTGAAAAAGTCTCCGTCGAAGACGGCCCCCCCAGCCAGCGTTCGCAAGGGACCAAAGCCGGTACCTATCATTCCCGGTGAAGTGATTCTCGGGGAAGGGGACATCATCGCGTTGCATGGTCGGCAGACGGTCGAATTAATGGTATCTAACACCGGAGATCGGCCGATTCAGGTGGGGTCGCATTGCCATTTCTTCGAGGCCAATCGGGCGCTGGCGTTTGATCGGGAGACGAGTTATGGCTATCGGCTACAAGTGCCGGCGGGGACTGCCGTGCGGTTTGAGCCCGGCGAGTCGAAGCGGGTGACGCTGGTCGCGCTCGGCGGTAATCGTGTGGCCTATGGCATCAATGGTTTGGTGAACGGCAAGCTGGATGATCCAAAAGTGCGTGAGCAAGCTCTGGCCAGTGCTCGAGAAGCAGGGTTCGTGAGCAAGCGGCCTGGCTAGTCCTCTTGCTCGCAGAACGCGCACGATGAAACAGTGCTCGTCCCATGCGCGCAGTAGGGACCAGCCAGGCCGCTGCTCCAATGCTCTGAGGGGGTGGGGACAATGAAAATTCCGCGACGCCAATACGCCGACCTCTACGGACCTACGACCGGTGATCGTATCCGACTGGCCGATACGGATCTGCTAGTCGAAATCACGCGCGACCTGACTGTTCCTGGTGAAGAGGCGAAATTCGGCGGGGGCAAGGTCATCCGCGACGGCATGGGTCAATCGCCGTCTGCGACTCGGGCCAAGGGCGCGCTGGATCTCGTCATCACGAATGCCGTCATCATCGATTGGTGGGGCGTCGTGAAGGCCGACATCGGAATTCGTGACGGCCGGATCGTCGGGATCGGAAAATCCGGGAATCCTGATCTGATGGATGGCGTGACGAAGGGCATGGAGATCGGCCCCTGCACGGAAGTGTTGTCGGCCGAGGGAAGAATTGTGACGGCCGGCGGTATCGATACCCACATCCATTTCATCTGTCCCCAGATTATCACCGAAGCGCTGGCGAACGGACTGACGACGCTCATCGGGGGCGGCACCGGCCCGGCGACCGGGACGAATGCCACGACTTGCACGCCGGGGCCTTGGAACATACACCGCATGCTGGAGGCGGCGGATGGCTTTCCGATCAATCTGGGATTTCTGGGCAAGGGTAACTCGTCGCTGCCGGAGGGATTGAACGAGCAGGTCGAGGCGGGTGCCATCGGGCTGAAGTTGCATGAGGACTGGGGGACGACGCCGGCCGCCATCGATACCTGCCTCAGTGTGGCGGAACGCTATGATGTGCAGGTGGCGATTCATACCGATACGATCAATGAAGCCGGGTTCGTCGAGGACACGATCAAGGCGTTCAAGGGACGGACAATTCACTCGTTCCACACGGAAGGTGCCGGCGGAGGGCATGCGCCGGACATCATCAAGGTCTGCGGCGAGCCGAACGTGTTGCCTTCCTCGACGAATCCGACCATGCCGTTCACGGTCAATACGATGGATGAACATCTCGATATGCTGATGGTCTGCCACCATCTGAACCCGCGTGTGCCGGAAGACATCGCGTTTGCCGAGTCGCGAATCCGCCGTGAAACGATTGCGGCCGAGGACATTTTGCACGACATGGGCGCGATCAGCATCATGTCATCCGATTCGCAGGCGATGGGGCGGGTGGGCGAGGTCATCATCCGCACCTGGCAGACGGCGCACAAAATGAAAGTGCAGCGGGGGCATCTGTCGGAGCGTGGCATCGACAAGCCAGATGGCCAGCATGACAACTGGCGTGCCCGGAGGTACGTGGCGAAGTACACGATCAATCCTGCCATTGCGCATGGGGTGGCTCATGAGGTGGGGTCGATCGAAGTCGGCAAGCTGGCGGATCTCGTGTTATGGAAACCGGCTTTCTTCGGGGTCAAGCCTGAGATAGTCTTGAAGGGTGGGTTCCCAATGTCGGCAGCCATGGGCGATCCCAACGCCTCAATCCCGACACCTCAACCGGTGTTGACGCGGCCCATGTTCGGGAGCTTCGGCCGCGCGCCCTTCTCCACGAGTCTGACGTTTCTCTCTCAGAAAGCCTTGGAGCGAGAGGTGCCGAAGCAGTTGGGGTTGCAGAAACGCGTTGCGGCGGTCAAAGGCTGCCGAGACATCGGTAAGCGGGATTTGAAATTGAACGATGCGTTGCCACGGATTGAGGTCGATTCCGAAACGTATGAAGTGCGCGCCAATGGCGAGCTGTTGACCTGTGAGCCGGTGGCGGAGTTGCCGATGGCGCAACGCTACTTCCTGTTTTAGTCAGAATGCTGAAACAGACCTCCAACGTCGTTCTCGGCTCGGCACAATCCTCAACGTACCCACGAGGGTACGCCTCCGGTTGTGCTTCGCCTGTGGCCTCGTTGGCTGGCCTGTTTGATCATTCTGGAGTTGTCGAGAAGGTTTTGTCATATGCTTAATACGCTTTCGATGCTTCATGGCCTCCGGTTTATCGATAGCTTTTTTCCCTCCGGTGGGTACGCCTATTCGTCGGGGTTGGAAGCGGCGGTGCAGGGTGGGGCTGTGCGTTCTGGGGACGATCTTCTTCTCTATGTCGAGGATATGTTTCGGCAGGGTGTGGCGCACCGCGAAGCCGTGGCAGTGGCGGTAGCCCATGAAGCCCTTGTTCGCAACGACATCCAGGCGGCGCTGTGGATCGATCATGAGCTACACGCGATGAAGATCGGATATGAGTCGCGGGTGGCGAGTCAACAGATGGGACGGCAGGTAGTGAAGATTGCGGTGGAGAAGCTAGACACGCATGCCGTGGTACGAGAGTTTTATGCGGCGATGGAGGCAGAACGGACGCCGGGTCATTTTCCCGTTGCTCTGGGTTTGACGCTGGCAAATGCCGGTTGGGACAAAATGGAGGCCATCGCCGCCTTCTGTTACCAAACAGCCGTTGGGTTTGTGTCGGCGGGGTTGAAACTCTTGCCGATCGGACAGCGTGAGGGGCAACATCTGCTCGAGCGCTGGATGCCGATACTCGATGACTGCGCCAGCCGTGCCAGCGAGTCACAGGCGATGATCGCTTGGACACCAATTCAGGACATCTATGCCATGCGACACGGCCGCTTGGAGTCGCGGCTCTTCCGGTCGTAAGAGCTGATGGTAGATAGCAAAGGGCGCGGAATGGAGAGTATCCGAATCAGGTCTTTCTATCGGCCGCATGCCAGACGCTCTGTGCGAGTGAGGGACTGATGCATCGTGAAGACGAACATTTCTGTGGGAGCGGGCGCCCAACCGAGGCGCGCGCGAAGGGCATTCCCATCATTGGGATTGGGGGTCCAGTGGGATCGGGGAAGACGGCGCTCGTGGAAGCACTCTGCCTGAAATTGCGTGATCACTACAGCTTGGCGGTGGTGACCAATGATATTTTCACGAAGGAAGACGCGGAGTTTCTGACGAAACGCGGCGCGCTCCCGCAGGATCGAATTCTCGGGGTTGAAACCGGCGGCTGTCCGCATACGGCGATTCGCGAAGATGCGTCCCACAATCAAGCCGCCCTGGACGATTTGCTGAAGCGCCATCCCGATGTTGAATTGATGTTCGTCGAAAGCGGCGGTGACAATTTGGCTGCCACCTTCAGCCCGGAATTAGTCGATCGCGTCATCTATGTGATCGATGTGGCGGCCGGGGACAA
>JBDTWG010000079.1:0-12026 GCA_040006855.1 Nitrospira sp. | reverse complement strand
CTCAATTCGGTCAGCTCTGCCTACTACTCCTCATCACAGCTATTCCTACTCTTTCGAATCCAATACCGGTGAATCGTTCTTCGCAACGTGCTTGCCGGTGCTCTTCCTCATCATCGTCCAGAGACGCGCAACTGGGCCGGACAGAGCATAACCTGCGAAAGTGACAAATAGCATCGCCTGCGGCCAGGCGACGATCAACATCAGGGCGAGAATACCCCACACCAGATAGGTAAAATGATCGCCTCGCCTGAACTTCATGTCCTTAAAACTGCGATACTTGATCGTGCTCACCATCAAGAACGCGAGCGCGAAGGTGATCACCAGAATTAACAGCGGCTTTACTTCTGCCCCCATCTGCGTGATGTGAAGATCGAAGATCACCAACGACGCAACGACACCGGCCGCCGCAGGAATGGCCAATCCGGTGAAATATTTGCTGTCGGAGGTGCTCACCGTGGCATTGAATCGGGCCAGCCGAACCGCCCCCATGGCGACATAGGCAAACATGACTGCCACGCCAAACATCCCTTGCCCACTCAAGGCATAGGAATAGATGAGAACACCCGGCGCGACACCGAACGACACCACATCAGACAGGGAATCGTATTCGATACCGAATTGGCCGGTACTGTTCGTGAGTCGGGCCAACTTGCCATCTAACATGTCGAAAATCATTCCGACCAGGATTGCGATGGCCGCCGTCAAATGCTGGCCGTTGAACACCGACAAAATCGCAAACACGCCGCAAAACAAATTTCCGGTCGTGCACAGGTTAGGGATCAGGTACATCGCCTGTCGTTTTCGATGACCTTTGGGGAACGGAGTCCGCATGGCTGGTGATTTCATTGGAGTTCCCCCACGATGGTTTCTCCCCCTTTGACACGATCGCCCACCGCAACACGAATCTTGGAACCAAGCGGAAGAAAGGTATCCATCCGCGAACCAAACCGGATCAATCCGAACCGTTCTCCCCGCTGCACGCGTTCTCCCTGCCCGACCCAGCAGACGATCCGACGGGCAATCAGCCCGGCAACTTGCACGCAGAGCACTTTCGCCCCTGACTCCGTCTTCAACATCACGGCGTTTTGTTCGTTGCGGAGCGTCGCCTCCGGCTTGCTGGCCACGAGAAACTGACCGGGCTGATAACTGACTCCCTCCACAGTCCCCGCGCAGGGCATTCGATTCACGTGCACGTCGAAGACATTCAAAAATACGGTCAGCCTGATACCTTTTTCTTTCAAGTAACGCGGTTCAAACTCTTCTTCAATGGCGATCACTTTGCCGTCGCCCGGGGACACCACCGCGTTCGGCTCTCGCGGAATAGTCCGACTGGGATTGCGGAAAAACCAGGCGGTAAAGAGCGTGAAGCCTCCCACCACTCCAGCTGGAATGATCCACCCGGCGAGACTGAAGAGCAGCGCAACACCACCCAGAGCGCCGACGAACGGTACCCCCTCCTTTACGATCGGTATCCCAACAGCTCGATCAGCCATAGACCTCCAGGCACTCTTTAAATGCTACCACGAAGCGCCCGCTTGAGGTGTCAGTTTTTGTTCTTATCGACCAGCTGGTCTTTTTTCAACCACGGCATCATGGCCCGGAGACGGCCGCCCACTTCCTCAATCGAATGCCCCTCGCCCTTTTTTAGCAAGGCATTATAGACGGGCCGGTTCGCTTGATTTTCTAGCACCCATTCCTTAGCGAATTGCCCGCTTTGGATCTCCCCGAGAATCTTCTTCATTTCTTGTTTGGTTTGCTCGGTGACCACGCGCGGACCGCGGGTGATATCGCCATACTTCGCTGTGGTGCTGATCGAGTACCGCATATTGGCGATGCCGCCCTGATAAATCAGGTCCACGATCAGTTTTACTTCATGCAAACACTCAAAGTAGGCCATTTCGGGCGAATACCCCGCCTCTACGAGTGTTTCGAATCCGGCCTGAATCAACGAGGTGAGCCCACCGCACAAGACCGCCTGTTCACCGAACAAGTCGGTTTCCGTTTCTTCTCTAAAGTTCGTCTCGATGATGCCGGCTCGTCCTCCGCCGATCGCGCTGGCATAGGCCAGGCCTACTTGGCGAGTGTTGCCGCTGGGATCTTGGTGAAGCGCCAGCAAGCACGGAACCCCGCTGCCTTTCGTATACTCGGAGCGGACCAAGTGACCGGGCCCTTTCGGCGCTACCATGAAGACATTGATATTGGCCGGAGGCACGATCTGCCCGAAATGGATATTGAATCCATGGCCAAAGGCTAGATAGGAACCTGGCTTCAGATTCGGGGCAATCTCTTGCCGATAGATGGTAGCCTGCGCTTCATCCGGAGCCAAGATCATGATGACGTCAGACGCCTTGACGGCGTCGGCCACAGGCATGACTTTCAGCCCGCTCGCTTCCGCCTTGTTCCAAGAGCTGCCTTCACGCAAACCCACCACAACGTTGGCGCCGCTTTCCTTCAAATTGAGCGAGTGGGCGTGCCCCTGACTTCCATAGCCGATCACGGCCACTTTCTTTCCACGAATCAACTGTAGGTCGGCATCTTTGTCGTAATAGATCTTCATACGTCACTCCTGAATGTTCGTAGAGCACATGGGTGGAAACGACGGCTGCACACAGAGGATGAGCGCGTTACTCTCTGGCGACTTTCTTGGGTTGGCTGACGGCCGGCCTGATCGCTTCACGCGCAATCGCCACACGCCCTGTTCGTATCAGTTCCTTGATACCCAGCGGCTGCAGCAAGTTGATGATGGCCTCGATTTTCTTCGGATCGCCTGTTACTTCGATGGTATAGGTCGAGGGCGTCGAGTCGATGACATTGGCTCGAAAAATGTCCGCGATCCTAAGGGCTTCCGCACGGTCTTCGGATTTTGTATGGACCTTGATCAACGCCGTCTCCCGAGAGACGAATTCACTCTCATTGAGATCCACGACTTTGATGACGTCGATCAGCTTGTTCAACTGCTTGACGATTTGTTCCACGATTCGGTCGTCACCCGACGTGACAATCGTCATCTGTGACATGGACGGGTCGAGCGTCGGCGCAACCGAGAGGCTTTCGATGTTGAAGCCGCGACCGCTGAAAAGGCCAGCCACGCGGGATAACACGCCAAACTTATTCTCTACGGTGACTGAAATAATGTGTTCCATTGAGTTACGAAGTGCGAATAGCCGAGAGCTGGCGGGTAGGCGATGAGCGCTAAGCCCCTCGATCGTCCATCCCGCTACATGCTATCTGCCATGAGCTCTTTCTCCCTACGCTGTAAGAATCGTGTCTTTGTCCTCGTTAGAACCGGTGCTGGGAACCCCGGCCATCCTCTTCTTTAGCTCAGGCGGATCTTCAAGAATCATCTCATGGTTGCAGCCGCCAGCGGGAATCATCGGATAGCAATTCTCATAGGGATATGTCGGCACATCCACGACCACCGGCTTGTCGGTAGCAATGGCCTCCTTCAACACGGCATCGAGATCGGCCACTTTGTTCGCACGCAGACCCACAGCGCCATAGGCTTCGGCCAGCTTTACGAAATCCGGCGTGGTGTCGAGATAGCTGGAAGCATACCGTCCTTCGTAGAACAAGTCCTGCCATTGGCGAACCATGCCGTGGAAACGATTATTCAGGATGATCACCTTCACCGGCAATTTGGATACGACGGCGGTAGCCATTTCCTGCATATTCATTTGCACGCTGCCATCACCGGCCACGCAGAGCACCAACCGGTTTCTGAATGCCGCCTGCGCCCCCATAGCAGCCGGGAATCCGAACCCCATGGTACCCAAGCCGCCTGAGGTCAGCCAACGGTTCGGCTTGGCAAGCTTGAAGTACTGGGCCGTCCACATCTGATGCTGGCCGACGTCCGTAGAGACAATCGGATCGCGATCTTTCGTCAGCTCATAGAGTCGTTTGACAACATGTTGCGGCTTGATCGCTCCTTCAGGCTCCTGCTGATAGGCCAACGGGTGCGCCTGTTGCCATTCGCGGATCTGATCCCACCAAGGCTTGCGAAGGTCTCGTTGGTCCCCGTTGGCGGTGGCCTTGAGAATCTGGATCAACTCCCGCAAGACCGCCTTGCAATCGCCCACAATCGGGATATCGACATGGATGTTTTTTCGGATCGACGTCGGATCGATATCGATGTGAATGATTTTGGCGTAAGGGCAAAATTCTGAAACCTTGCCTGTCACACGATCATCGAAGCGCGCGCCGACCGCAATCACCAGATCAGAATAGTGCACCGCCATATTGGCGCAGTAGGTGCCGTGCATCCCCATCATACCCATCGACTGAGAATGTTCGCCCGGGAACGCGCCGAGCCCCATCAACGTCATGTCCACAGGAATTTGCGTCATCTCCGCCAATTCGAGCAATTCCTTGGAAGCTCCTGAAAACACGACGCCCCCACCGACGTACAGAATCGGCTTCTTCGCCTTCATGATGGCTTCGGCGGCTTGCTTGATCTGCCACTTGTTGCCTTCGTAGGTCGGATTGTACCCGCGAATAGCCACTGAACTGGGATAGGTAAACTCGCCTTTGGCCATGGACACGTCTTTGGGAATGTCGACGAGGACCGGCCCAGGGCGTCCGGTCGTGGCGATATAGAAGGCTTCCTTAATCGTCGTTGCCAGGTCGTTCACGTCCTTCACGAGAAAGTTATATTTCGTGCAGGGGCGGCTGAGGCCTATGTTATCGGCTTCCTGAAATGCATCGTTGCCGATCAAACTCGTGGACACCTGCCCGCTGAAACAGACCAACGGCACCGAATCCATGTACGCATCCGCCAGCGCGGTAATCACGTTGGTCATTCCAGGTCCGGAGGTCACCAAGCAAACGCCGGCCTTGCCGGTAGCCTTGGCATAACCTTCGGCCATGTGACCGGCACCCTGCTCGTGTCGGGTCAACACCACTTCAATGTCTTTTTGCTGATGGAGCATGTCGAAGATCTTCAGCACGACCCCGCCTGGCAGGGCAAAAATCGTCTTCACACCTTCACGCTTTAAGCATTCGATCAGGATTTCTGACCCGGTGAGCTTCATATCAACCTCCCCTTCGCAATCCATAGCGAAGGACTCTATATCTCAATTGAGAACAATCCTCTTCCTGCATCGTATGCGGAATACAGGTTGATACATTCTTACTGAAAAAACAATGGGTAAGATGGCGGATGGTACCACCAGGTCTCAAGCGGGGTCAAGAGAGCGAGCACGGCGTCTTACGTCGCGCGAGGCTGGTGCTCACTCCTCGCGTATGGTATAGGAAGGTCGCTCGTTTCGTCTCACTGTGTAACCCATGAGTCCTCTTCGCGTCACGATTGTCTCCCGCCATGATTGTCATCTCTGCCGGGTGGTCCATCGCGTCGCCGAGCAGCTACGGCAGGAGCTCGTCTTCGATCTCGTGGCAATAGAGGTGGACAGCGATCCGCGCCTCGTCACGCAATACGGCGATCGGGTACCGGTGGTCCTCCTCGATGGACGAGAAGCCATTTCCGGCAAAGTAACCGGCGGTGAGCTGCGGAAGGCGATTAAAAAAGCGCGTTGGAGAAACCCTATAAGCCGGATTCTGTCCCGCGTGAAACTTGCGCTCACGCGAGGGTGATCATTTCTCTGGGACTCGAGTTACCTCGAGCCTCAAGCAACCTACCCGAGGACCTCGGCCGGGCCGGCCTTTCTGCTGGGCTCTTGCGAGCACCGCAGGCGTCCCCCTATTTGGTCTTGCTCCGGACGACGCTTACCGTGCCGTTGATGTCGCCATCACCGCGGTGGGCTCTTACCCCACCGTTTCACCCTTACCTGAGCCGGTGCCATGAACCGAAGCCCATCGCACTGGCCATCGGCGGTCTATTCTCTGTGGTGCTGGTGTCGGATCGCTCCGCCTGGACGTTATCCAGCGTCCTTGCCCTTGGAGTCCGGACTTTCCTCCCGTCAAGCCAACTCGACGAGCGATCACCCGTGTCCCCCCAGCGCGCAGCGACACTATAAGTGCGGGGGCAGAAGTATTCAAGACTCCTTCACAGGCAGTTCGGGGAGTCAACAATGCCCGGTTGAGACAATCTGGCCATCAGGGCTGCGACTGGGACAGGCACTTCAGCGAATACCACGTGACTGTTATCGGAGGAGAGGGAGCTCTCCATTGGGAGCCGGTGGTTTCGACTCATAGATCGGCATGGCCTCGGTCATCCACTCTTCAAGTTGCTGGATTCTGGTTTCATGGTTCGGATGGGTCGACATAAATTCCGAGGGCTCTTTCCCTCCGGACAGTTCGCCCATGCGTGTCCAGAGTCGAATGGATTCGCGAGGGTCATACCCAGCCTCAGCCGCAAGCAACACCCCGACATAATCGGCTTCCGACTCGTGTTTCCGACTGAAGGGGAGTAATACCCCTACTTGGGCTCCGACTCCCAACGCCGCCATTCCCGCTTGGGAGAGAACTGGATTTGCCCCGCTGACCCCGAGGGCAACACCGATCACTTGGAGCGTAGTTTGAGCCAGCGTATTCTGACTCATCCGCTCCCCGCCATGCCGCGCCAGGGCGTGCACGACTTCATGGCCCATGACGGCCGCAAGTCCCGCCTCGGTTTTGGCCACCGGGAAAATGCCGGTATATACGGCGATCTTTCCGCCCGGCAGCGCAAAGGCGTTCATCGTTTTGTCATCCTTAATCACCGTCACTTCCCATTCGAATTGATTCGCAATGTCGCTGTACTTCGAGTGCTTCGCCGCCTCAATCACCCGCGCCGCCACTCGCTTCACCGGATCAATCTCTCGCGGGTCGGTCGACGGCTTCATCTTCGGATCGTGCTGCACCTCAGCATAGGCCTGCACACCCATCTGGACTTCCTGCGACATGGGCACCATCATCAGTTGCCAACGTCCGGTGTACGGATTGGTTTGACAGCCCGTCGCCGTCAGCACCAACACCATGAGGCCCCAGGCCATCCATGCGACGGTCGAAGGCATGCTGGTCATTCGTTTCGTGACGGTATTCAGTTGAGTCTCCATCCTCTGCCTCCAAATTGACCGGCTTTCTGAGCTCTGCTAGATTACCGCGCCGCTATGCCGGTTTTCACCTGGGAGTTTCTCCGAGTGTCTGCCCCACCAAATCTGTCAGCCCTCAGCCGTATCGGAATCGACGAATCCGGCAAGGGGGACTATTTCGGCCCGCTCGTCATCGCTGCCGTGTTTGTGACGCCGGTCACCCAGCAGGATCTCGTTCTCATGCAGGTCCGAGACAGCAAGAAGATCTCCGATGGACGGATATTAGAAATGGCGCCGGATATCCGCCTCGTCTGTCCACACAGCATCGTAGCCATTGGGCCGCTGCGGTACAATGAATTGTATGCCAAGATCAAGAATTTGAATCGGCTATTGGCCTGGGGCCATGCACGGGCGCTTGAAAATCTGCTTCAACAGGTCGATTGCGATCTCGCCATCGCAGATCAGTTCGGCGATGAGCGCTTAATCCTGAATGCCCTCCAGGACAAGGGCAAGCAAATCAGATTAGTCCAACGACCGAAGGCCGAAAGCGATGTGGCCGTGGCCGCCGCCTCGATCCTGGCGCGCGCAGAATTTCTTCAACGCCTGCACAAACTCTCTCAGGAGCTGAAGACTGCCTTGCCCAAGGGGGCTTCGCCTGCCGTGGAGCTTGCAGGGAGGATGGTGATCCAGAAGTATGGGCAGGACCGACTAGGCACGGTCGCGAAGATGCACTTCAGAACGACGAAGCAGGTGTTGGGCGATGCCTAGACTGATTCGCCAATTTCGAAATTCGCCTGGTCGGAAGCGGCATTCCCCTTCGCTTCAGTGCCCGGCTCCCCTTCCCAATACAGCATTCTGTAGCAGTAGGGACAGGTGTGTACGTCTTGCGCACGTTTGACCTGAGAGACCAGCTGTGGTGGAAGGTGTAGCCGACAGCCTAAACAAATCCCGTCCTTGAGCAGTGCCAAGGCTTGATCTTTCCTTGTCGTCTTCAACTTGTTGTATCGCGCCAGGAGGGCCTTCTCCACCCGTCCCGACAACGCCTTCTGCTTGGCGTCCAAGTCCGTCAGTTCCGCAGCGAGAGCCTGATCGCGCACGTCCAGAGTCGCCTTCTCCTTCGTGAACACCGCCTCCGACTCCTTCAGCTTCGCCTGCGCATCCGCCATGACCCGCTGGGTCTGTTCGATCTGTTCCATCGCCAGCAGGATTTTCTCTTCGATCTCGCCCTTCTTCTTGTTGGCCAACTCTACCTCGAAGAGATGCGCTTGGTATTCTTGATTGGTTTTGAGTTGCGCGGCGCGGTCTTTCATCTTGCCGATGCGGTCTTCATGCGCCTCGAGGTCTTTTTCGTGGCTGCGGCGCTCCTTGATCAGTGCTTCAGCAGAAGCGGATGCTTCCTGCAACACCCGCTTCGCCTCACGGAGGGGAGCTTCGTTCACTTCAAGCCGTTCTGGTATTTTTCGCCGCTGCTCTTTGAGTTCGACGATTCGGAGATCGATTTTCTGCAATTCAATGAGGGGGGAGAGCTGTAGGTTCAACGGGCTCCTTATGGTTTGCGCAATGGCATCGGCACACGACGCCTCTCGCACCGGCATCTTCGTGAGGTGCTCAGGCTGGTGGGCCCACTAGGACTTGAACCTAGGACCAGCTGATTATGAGTCAGCCGCTCTAACCACCTGAGCTATGGGCCCAGCCCTTCGAGCCATGGCCTGGTGTCTGACTTCGTCTTGCCGCCGGGTACGGCAACCCCGCACAAAACATACTCGGCTCTTACGTGCCCAATTCGGACGGCTGATTTTAGGCTGCCGGTCAGGCAGAGTCAAACAGCACCCGATTGATTCCTAGAGACTCTCGACAAAACTGCGCAGTTTTTTGCTACGGCTCGGATGCCGAAGTTTCCGCAATGCTTTAGCCTCAATTTGCCGAATGCGTTCCCGTGTCACCTCGAAATCCTGCCCCACCTCCTCGAGCGTATGATCGGTGGCCTCGCCGATGCCGAATCGTTTACGCAAAACCTTTTCCTCTCGGGGGGTGAGCGTTTCCAGTGCGCCGTTGATTTGGCGCTGCAAGTCGTAGCGAATGGCCGCTTCCAGCGGCGATACTGCTTTCTTGTCTTCAATGAAATCCCCTAAATGGCTGTCTTCTTCCTCACCGATCGGGGTTTCAAGAGAAATTGGTTCGCGCGCGATTTTCAGGATCTTTCGAACTTTGTCGAGCGGCAGATCCATACGTTCCGCAATTTCTTCCGGAGTCGGTTCGCGCCCCAACTTCTGCACCAGATGGCGCGAGGTCCGGATGAGTTTATTGATCGTTTCGATCATATGGACCGGGATGCGGATGGTGCGAGCCTGGTCTGCAATGGCACGGGTAATGGCCTGCCTGATCCACCAGGTTGCGTAGGTGCTGAATTTGTACCCACGCTTATACTCGAACTTGTCGACCGCCTTCATGAGTCCGATATTGCCCTCTTGAATCAAATCCAGGAACTGCAAGCCACGGTTCGTGTATTTTTTCGCGATACTCACCACCAAACGAAGATTGGCCTCGACAAGCTCGGCCTTGCCGCGCTTGACCTTTTCTTCGGCGACGTCGAGGTGCTTGACCGCATCTCTGATCTCTTCCGCGGAGACCAGCGCTTCTTCGGTCTCGAGCTGACGAATCCGGCCTTTGGCCGCCTGATAATGCTTCTTGATATCTTGCAGCACCTCTTCAGAGACGCCGGTCCTGCGCTTGACGGCCAGGACATCCTTGTGCGTTCGACACAACCGCCGGAGAAGCTCCGCGCCGGCTTCGCCGCCCACGCCCAAACGGCGTTGGCAGCTGGTCACTTCCCGTTCCGCCGTGCGAAAGAGCAGATTGAGGTCGCGAACCCGCTGCGTCATCCGGTCTTTCAAGACACCGTGCAAATTGACCGATTCCATTTTATCAACAACCTGCCCGCGTACCGTATCAATTTGTTTGCGCAGACGTTTCAGCTTCTCGGGGTCGGCGCTGACCTGGCGAGCCTTGTCGTACAAATCTTTCAGTGAAGCGGAGACCTTACGGACCGCGTTCAAGGAGTCCAAAGTTTTGACTCGCAGCTCTTCGTAATCTTTCTCGACGGCCTCTTCCTCGAAATCCTCTTCCGTCTCGACCACCGGCACGATCTCGCGCACATCGATCTTGCCGTTTTTCAACTGATCTCGAAGGGTCAGGACAAACTCCAAGGTCATCGGCAACCCATACACGACTGAGGCAATATCTTTCTTGCCCTCCTCGATGCGCTTGGCGATCTCAATTTCGCCCTCACGGCTCAACAGCGCTACACTGCCCATTTCCTTCAGGTAGAGCCTGACAGGGTCGTCGGTCCGGCTGAGCGCCCCCGGGGTGAGATCGATCTCCTTTTCGTTCTCCTCCGGCGCCTCCCCTTCCTCGCTTTCCTCAATGGCTTCTTCGCCATCGGCGGCAGCCTTTGGGGTACGCTCCGTTTCAGCCGACTCCACAATCTCGATATCCATTTCGCCGAACATCGTCATGATCGTACTGAATTGGTCCGACGAGACGACATCCGCCGGCAACGTACTGTTCAGATCGTCGTAAGTGAGGAAGCCCTTCTCTTTTCCGAGATTAATGAGCTTCTTCACCTCGCCGAGTAATTCCTGTTTCGGCATACCTACTCCTTCACCGCAGACGTCAGCGCAGCCGGCGTCACGCCGGCTTTCCGAATCCGCATATCGTTAATCTGTCTGTTCAGGCGATGAACATCGTCCTCTCGCCGCTCACGTTCTGCCGCTTTCAGTTCCTGAATGAGTGTGCCCAAGCTCCGCTCGCGCCCTCTGCGCTCGAGCATTTCTAAACATCCGGCAATGTGCGCCGGGACATCATCATAGTGCTGCTCCAACATCGACAATTCCGTAACCAGCGGACCACACTCCTGATCATTGATGAGGTCGTCCAGCAGGCGTTGCACGGACACCCGCCCGTCCTGCCCGAGATGGCGCAAGGCACAGGCAATAATCCGGCTGTACGCCGGTGTCGAAAAAGCGTCCGGCGTCAATGTGCGAAGATCCGCGGACGACAAACACCCTTGCACCAAGAGATGCGCCAAATCGCGCTCTTCAGGATTGGTCTTTGGTTTCGACGGAGCGACAGGGCCCGAGGCCGGGGCACGGACGGGATTCCGCCGTTGGTCTTCAGACGCGAGAGTCGGGTAACGATCAATCAATCGTTGCTGACTGAGTCCCAACCGTTCTGCCACGAGCCGAATTCGTTCCTCTCGCTCAATGGGATGTGCGCCCTTCTGAAGAATACGCAATACGGCATCCACCGCCCGGATGCGATCCTCAATCGTTCCAGATTCGGCCGTTCGCAGGCTGTGCTCCACTGCAAAATCCAAAAGGCTGGGCGCCGCACGATGCAGAGCCGTAAAGCCTTCGGCCCCGTATTGCCGGACGTACGTGTCGGGATCTTCTCCCTGCGGCAGCGAGACGACCTTCACACTGAGGCCGCTATTGACGAACAAATCGAGCGTCCGTAGCGCAGCTCGGACTCCGGCTTGGTCGGGGTCGAACAGCAGCACGACGTTCGAGGCGAACCTCCTGATAATCGTAATGTGCTCGGCCGTCAAGGCTGTCCCCAAGGTAGCGACCACATGACGAATGCCGGCTTGATGCAACGCGACGGCGTCGAAGTACCCCTCGACAATGATCAACGTCTGATGCTGCCCAGCTGCTTCGCGAGCTGCATCCATCGCAAAGAGCGTCTGTCCTTTTTTGAATAATGGGGTCTCAGGAGAATTCAAATACTTTGGCGTCCCCTCCCCAAGAATCCGCCCACCGAACGCCACGACCCGCTTGCGCAAATCCAAGATCGGGAACATCAGGCGAGAACGAAAACGATCGTAGTGTCCGGCCAAGACGCCTCTCTGCTGCCCACTCTGATCGCGCGGAATGGATAAACCCGCCGCGACAAGGTCTGCAGAAGCGAAGCCTGCTTTCAGCATGGCTTTGGTGAGCCCATCCCACTCCGGCGGCGCATACCCCAATTGGAACTGCTTCATCGTATCGGGTTGGATGCCTCGTC
>JBDTWG010000078.1:0-12035 GCA_040006855.1 Nitrospira sp. | reverse complement strand
TTCTCCTTCGAGCGCTGACCTATGGCGGCGCGGAGCGACAGCTGGTGGTCCTTGCGAAAGGACTTCATGCACGCGGACATAATGTCATCGTGGTGGTGTTCTACTCCGGAGGACCTCTGGAGAAAGACTTACTGGAGGCAGGAGTTCAGATTCGGTCGTTAAATAAACGTGGGCGTTGGGATGTGCTGAACTTCCTTTTTCGATTAATAAAGGTGATGCGGAAGGAACGCCCAGACATATTGCATAGCTATCTCACCGATCTGGTGACCGTGATCATCAAACCTGTACTTCCCGGAACAAAAGTGGTGTGGAGCATACGGGTCTCGAACATAGATTACCGTGATTACGATTGGCTTAGTTGGGCATGCTTCAAACTAGATTGTTGGTTGTCCAGATTCGCGGATGCCATCATTTCGAATTCTCACGCCGGGCGCGACTACCACGTGGCTCTGGGATATCCAGCCGAGAAGACCGTCGTGATTCCAAATGGGATCGATACGGAGCGATTTCATCCTAATCCAAGGGCGCGAGATCAGATACGAAGGGAGTGGGGCATCACCGAGCATGAGATCCTCATTGGTCTCGTGGCGCGGGTGGTTCCTATGAAAGATCATCCAAGCTTTCTGAACGTGGCAGCTTCGTTAGTGCAAGAGCGAAAGGATATCCGGTTCGTGTGCGTGGGGGATGGTCCAGTTGAGTATCGATTGTCACTGCAGGAACTCACGAAGACATTGGGATTAACGGGGTACGTCATCTGGGCCGGTGCTCGATCGGACGTTGCCGATATTTATAACGCGCTTGATCTGTTGGTCAGCAGTAGCGCGTACGGTGAGGGATTCTCCAATGTCCTTGGTGAGGCGATGGCCTGCGGAGTTCCTTGCGTGGTCACGAAGATCGGCGATTCAGCGTGGGTGGTCGGACCCAGCGGCACGATTGTCCCTCCGAACGATCCCGAAGCGCTGGCCGATGCAATGGGTCGAATGGTGACCGCCCCAAGGCCCGACCCGATGACGATACGGCGGCGGATTCTTGACCATTTCTCTCTCGAGACTCTGGTCATCTCTACGGAACGAACGCTGCAAGCCGTCCTGTCCGGCAATGCGGTCGACCAGCCGCTTGTGGGAAAACCGTCGACTGAGGTCTTACGATGAAATTATCATGGTATCACAGTATCCTGGTGATCGGTGTAGTGGCCATTTTCTACACCAATGTGTCGGAATTTCTCCATCGCTTGGATCCGACAAACCCTCAGCTGCTGCCGAAAAACTGGGTGATTGCGTTTTCCGTTGCTGCTATTCCTATATTATTTCTGAGACAGGGAGCCGTTGGGGCCACCCTTCGATCACCTCTTACGCTCTGGTGTTTTGGATATCTTTGGGTCAGCCTCTTCTGGTTCTTTTTTTCTTCACAGGACGAGGGGTCCTGGGGCGAGGTGCGACTTCGCATCTTAGCTATCATCGAATTGGTAGTCTTCGCGATGATCCTCTCCTATCCTGCAGCGCTTCAGCTCGCGCGACGATTGCTTGTCGTCGCAGTACTCTGGGGCGTGGCCTTGAACGTGTACGAAATGTTTGTTCCCGGAACGTTCAGTGAAGTGTTCGGTCGATCCGCTGGCTTCTACAGAAACCCCAATATCTCCGGAGAGGCGCTCCTGCTCGGCATGATCCTTGGCACCACCGTTCTACACTCTCGGTATCGCACTCTCTTTGTGCTGGTGAGTGGCCTGGGGATCCTCACTACACTCTCCCGGGCAAACATCCTGGCGTGGGGCTTGTCAGTTGCAGGCTTCATCATCTTTGGCCATCTGCGTGGAAAAGATCTTGTCATCTCTCTATTCGGAGTATTCAGTGTGGGGCTGCTCCTGTTGCTGCCTCGTCTGGATCAACTCTTGACTGCCTGGGAACGGGCTGGCCTGTTCAATCGCGATGTCCTCGAGCGGCTCGAATGGTTTGCCGATCCTTTTGGCGTCTCGGACCATTCAAGTTGGAGTCGCGCGCAAGTCGCGAAAGAGGCTTGGGACAAGTTCGCTCAATCTCCGTTCTTTGGGCATGGAACCGGCTCTTCCTCTGCGTTGTCTCTTGGGACACACAACCAGTATCTCACGTTCATGCTCGATCACGGCATCATTGGAGCAACGATTCTTCCCGTGTTTTTATTGGCATTACTTCGATATGCAGATGGACCGACAAGACAGATCGGACAAATCTTCGCCCTTTCCATACTCATGTTGGCCTTTGGCACGCACAATTTGCTGGAAAATGAATGCAGCTTGTTCCTTTTCTCTCTCATGGGAGCGATGGCTGCGGTTCACCACTCTGGAGCTCCGAGACTCGCAGGAAATTTCCACGTCCTACCTCCTTCCGGTTTATCCGCGACAATCAAGGCATGATACCCATGGGGAAAAGATCCGACACCGTATCCATGCTTCATGGGTGCGGACCCTGCAGTTAGCATTGGAATTCAGAGGGGTACCGGCTGGCAAAGCAATTTCTGGTATAGGCGTTCTGTGGACAAGTCGGACGACGACTCTCGTCGCAACCTCAACCCGTTGTTTGGATTACCCGTGAAGAGGGTTTTCTCCCCATTCCACAGCGGAAAAATCCGGTTCCGCCCTAAGGTGGAGGCAACGTGTCTTTATCATTGAACCTTCAGGTTTGTGGGAGTGGCTGGTGGTGTTGTGTCTGCTGGTGTTGACGAAACCAGCGGTACCTGGACAATATAGACATCCACCCGTCCGTTAGCATTACCCCAATTGCTTGTAAAGGCAACAAATCGGCCGTCACGGCTGATGTTCGCCATTGGTGTTGCGTAGTAGTCGTTTTGCACCACACTCCGGTGGTGGGCGAATCTTCGCACGCGGAGACTACCATCTGTGGCAACCTGCATGATTTCATTGTCGAATGCGTTGACGACCCCACTTCCTGTTTTGGAGTATCGACTAGCCAATGCCCAAAGTTCATTATCGGCCAGCATCGAGAAATGGTCCTGTTGAGTGTCATAGCTCCAACTATAACTTGGGAGCAATTTAGTAATAATAGTAGGTGTTGCCAGAGAGCGGTATCCGAGTGACGCACCATTAATCCCTGTGAATGCTGTACCGTGACCTAACCCCCTATGATGAAAAGCTATGGAAAGATTGTTCACTGTTCCAGTCTGCAGATCCCATATTCCTACTGTTCCATCACTGCGTTTGACGACAAGGTAGCGACCAGTTTTATCGATCTCAACTTCATTAACAAATTCGTATCGCTTCAGGAGTACCCTGTTATCACTGCGTCGCCAGACTATATATCCGATATTTTCGCTACTGCCATCGAAGCTGTCGGCAAACACATCGTCATTCTCACTTTTACTCATTTGGTAGTCGAGGGATTCACCGGCAGCTAGGATCTGCCCAGCATTCAGGACTGTTGTTATGCTCTGCGTGGCAACATTGTACGCGTAGATGGCGGCTCCATTATTGCCATAGGTCACGTCGGGGTTAATCCCGCTCCAAATCATCCAATGTTGTTTAAGGTTTATAGGGGGCGATGGAATGCCCGTTCCAGAACTCGCGGAGAACGTGGTTGGATTAAACTGGTAAAACCTCGCTATTGCGAAAGGATCGCACCGTACATAGGCCCGAGTGCTGTTCACATTGAACACGGGAATCGTGGCATAAGAAACATTGCATCTAGACCCTCCCTGGGAGCCATCCGTGAGTCGAAGGACCGTCGTGCCGAAGACCGGATCGATGATCTTCGCACCAGCCTGCGGAAGTGGCTGAAGAGGTGGCTCAGCGTAGATGCCAAAGTCTGTTTTCAGCGAGCCTGCTGCTGCTGACGCATTTGACGCTGTCATTAGGGCCATTGGGTTGAACGTCGCGATAACAATCATAAGCAGAGAAAGAGCAACAGGACATGTTTGACCGAGAATACCTGTGTTAATGGATTTCATGATTGCCCTTCTTTACAATATCTTTATAGTGTTCCGGCTACGAATCCAACGCTTATAGTACAGACAATCATCTACTAGAAAAGAGAGAGCCTCTGAAATTATCCAAGTTTCTCTCCATCAGTAAGTAGAGCACGCAATTCTAGTGCCTTCACGAATGGGGTACAGGATGTCATCGCTAACGTGTTGTATTCTATTATTTTTTTCTGTCGGCGCATAAAGACACTTCTTTCCGTTTCTCCTAGCCTTGTATGCATATGTGTACGGCATACAAAACCGGGCTCGATTCGAGTGGATTCACGCCTGGCACTTGAACGGATTTGGACATGAATTGTTCGCTCAGGGGCTGGCGCTCCTGCCTGTATGGGATCGTCTCTCCCATCGGTCGGGCCGTCTAGGCGCGTGTACTCACAACCCTGATTCTGCAAGGTCGCGGCCCCGCGCCGACTCGCAAGCCAGTAACCTGATTCGGCTTCCAATATCGGAGATACCCATGGCCCCGAAACGGATTCTGTTCCTCGCGACTGGCCTCCACGCCGGAGGTGCCGAATTTGTGTTGCTCCGTCTCCTTTCACGATTAGACCGGGAACGCTTTGCCCCGTCGGTGATCTCGCTTATCGAGCCCGGGCCGGTGGCCGAAAAGATATGCCAGTTGGGGATTTCAGTTCGATCGCTCGGCATGCGCCCCGGGCAACTCAGCCCAGTCTCCTTGTTGCGGCTCGTTAGCTGGCTCCGCCGCGACCCTCCGGAGGTCATACAAACCTGGATGTACCACGCAGATCTGCTCGGGGGTGTGGCGGCCCGGTTGGCAGGTCACATTCCGACGTCCTGGGGAATTCATCACAGCGATCCGCTTGCTCACGGCTACGGTCCGTTTACAGCTCTTACGGTGAAACTCTGTGCGCGCTTGTCCCACTGGATTCCCAAACAGATTGTGTGTAGTTCGGAGGCTTCCCGCAGGGCGCATGTAGACTTTGGCTACGCGGCTGACAAGATGATCGTGATTCCCAGCGGTGTCGACCTGGCGGCATTGAAGCCCGATCCTGCGGCACGCCGCTTGACTCGACAAGCTCTCTCGATTCCCAGCGAGGCCCCTGTGATCGGCTTAGTGGGACGATTTCATCCGCAGAAAGACCATCAGAATTTTGTGCGCGCGGCCAAACTCCTCGTCTCCACAAGATCATCTGTCCACTTTGTGCTCTGCGGTGAAGGCGTGACGTGGGACAATGAGGAACTCACCACCTGGATCGACAAAGCCGGCATTCGCGCCTCGTGTCGCCTGCTTGGGCGGCGGGAGGACATTCCTCAACTGATGGCCTCGTTCGATCTGGCCACCTTATCATCTTGCTTCGGCGAAAGCTTTCCGAACGTAATTATCGAAGCCATGAGTTGCGGGGTGCCTTGCGTCGTGACGGATGTGGGGGATTCGGCATACATCGTTGGATCGACCGGCGTGGCGGTTCCCCCCAGAAACCCGGAGGCATTGGCAGGAGCTTGGGAGCACATGCTCGCTCTCGGGCGGGAACAGCTGGCCCAGGGGAGAGTGGCGGCGAGACAGCGCATCAAGGATCACTTCGACCTGCCACAGAACGTTGACCGTTACCAGGCACTGTTTGAAGAGATGAGTGCCACGAGCATCGCCTAAGCCGCTTGGCAATGGTTCGTTCCTGATTCCCTGATTCAGCGTCGCATGGAGTAAGTATTCGTTATGTGTGGCATCACCGGCTATTTTGAGACTGTGCCTCGGAGTACTGGGGAGGAACTGGAAGCTATGGCTGTGGCCATGGCCGCCACTCTTCACCATCGAGGGCCGGACGATTCGGGGGTATGGACCGATCCAATCGCTGGTATTGCCCTAGCTCACCGCCGTTTGTCTATTCTGGATCTGTCGCCTCTGGGCCACCAGCCCATGCAGTCACCATGCGGTCGGTATATGGTCACGTTCAACGGCGAGATTTACAACTTCCGTGCGCTACGCCAGGAACTTGAAGCACGCGGGCAACAGTTCCGAGGCCAGTCCGACACAGAGGTCTTGGTCGCCTGCGTGACCGAGTTCGGTATCCTGTCTGCTGTCAGACGTTTGAACGGCATGTTTGCATTCGCGCTCTGGGATCGGCGAGAACGACAGCTTTACTTGGTACGCGATCGGCTCGGAGAAAAGCCACTCTATTATGGTTACCTGGGTGCAACACTGGTCTTCGGTTCTGAACTCAAGGCGCTCCGCACCCATCCCGAATTTGGCTGCCGTCTGAATCGAGATGCATTGGCACTGTATATGAGGCATAACTACATTCCAGCGCCGTTTTCGATTTACGAAGGTATTTCAAAGGTGCTGCCTGGCACCATGGTACGAATTTCTTCCGAGAACGCCGATCGAATTCCGACTGTCACGAGGTACTGGTCTGTCGAAACGGCGGCCGAACAGGGACTGGCCAACCCCTTTACTGGATCAGAGGAGGACGCCGTTGAGCAACTCGATACGCTTCTACGCGATGCCGTCAAACACCGTATGGAAGCAGACGTGCCCCTCGGTGCATTTCTTTCCGGGGGCATCGATTCCTCGCTGATCGTCGCCCTAATGCAGGCTCAGAGCGCCCAGCCCGTACGGACTTTCACGATTGGCTTCCAAGAGGCTCAGTACAATGAGGCCAACCATGCGAAAGCCGTGGCTCAGCATCTTGGAACGGACCATACCGAACTCTTTGTCACACCACAGGAGGCCATGGCCGTTATCCCACAGCTACCGGTGCTGTATGACGAGCCGTTCTCAGACTCGTCGCAAATTCCCACGTTCCTGGTCTCCAAATTGGCTCGCCGGGATGTGACGGTCGTACTCTCCGGCGACGGAGGCGACGAACTGTTCGGAGGCTACAATCGTTACCTCAGCGGGGCCGATGTCTGGCGGAAGATCCAACGCGTGCCGAGCCCAATGCGCGCCCTCTTGGCCCGGAGCATTCGGGCTGTCTCGGTTGAGCAGTGGAATCGATTGATTGCCCCGATCGCGCGCCTGCTCACGAATAACACCTGGCAGCGGGACCCTGGGAAAAAACTCTATCGCGCCGCACAGGTGCTTGCCGTGGGGGCACCGGAATCCCTGTATCTGGACTTGGTCTCTCACTGGAAAGATCCGGCCGCGATCGTCTTGGGTGCAAGAGAACCATTGACGGCTGTCACTGACCATCGACGAGGCCTTTCTGCGAGCGAGTTCGAGTCACGCATGATGTATATCGACAGCCTCTCCTATCTCCCGGATGACATTTTGGTCAAGGTCGATCGAGCGAGCATGGCCGCCAGCTTAGAGGTGCGGGTCCCATTTCTCGACCATCGTCTGGTGGAGTTTTCCTGGCGCGTTCCGCTGGCATGGAAAATTCGACAGGGAAAGGGGAAGTGGCTGTTACGGAAACTCCTCCAGCAATATGTCCCGCTAACCCTGACCGAACGCCCCAAGAAGGGGTTTGGGGTGCCTATCGACGTCTGGTTACGCGGCCCGCTGCGGGAATGGGCCGAATGCTTACTGGAAGAAAAACGCCTGAAGGATGACGGCTTCTTCGATCCCCAGCAGGTCCGGGCGAAGTGGGGAGAACACCTGCGAGGACCTCACCGACGGGATACCCTCCTTTGGATTGTGTTGATGTTTCAATCCTGGTTAGAACACAACCGGCGTCCCGTCGAGTGCCGTGAGTCGGCCAATCAAGGCACTACGAACCGAACCACACACCGTCGTACACCTGATAGACGGAGGCACTGATGGCCGTCGTTCCTATCATATTGATTCACGTGACCACTGTCCCGCAGTCCCTCGCCTTTGTCGCCGGACAGCCCGCCTATATGAAGACCAAGGGATTCGATAGCCATGCCGTCTCATCGCCAGGGCCGGTCTTGACACAATTTTCCAAGGAAGAATCGGTCACGGTTCACGCGGTGTCCATGGCCCGGCGTATTACACCGCTCCGCGACATAGCGGCACTTTTCCGGTTGTGGAGGCTGTTCCGCACCCTTCGCCCGCATATCGTTCATGCGCACACGCCGAAAGGCGGTTTGTTGGGGATGCTCGCGGCGCGATTAGCCGGAGTTCCCGTGCCGATCTATCATATGCATGGCCTTCCGTTCATTACGGCAACTGGACTCAAACGGCGAATCCTCATGGCCACCGAAACCGTCTCCTGTCGGCTGGCCTCGCAGGTCCTTTGCGTCAGCCGGTCAGTTCGCTCCATGGCCGTCGACCTGCAACTCTCTCCTCCGGAGAAAATTCAAGTGCTCTTGCAAGGGAGCTGCAATGGAATCGATGCTGAGACAAAGTTCAATCCCGATCGGCTGGACCACTCCATGCGGAACGACATCCGGCGCCGGTATGGCATTCCGCCCGATGCCACCGTGATCGGATTTGTGGGGCGCCTGGCGCGCGCAAAGGGACTCGTCGAATTGGGAGCTGCCTGGAGTATCTTACGGGAAGAGCATCCGGCCCTCCACGTCCTCCTGATTGGACCAGATGAACCCGGCGATCCGCCCCCACCAACGCTGCTTGAGCAGCTTCGAGCAGATTCACGCGTTCATTTGGTGGGAGAAGAGTGGGATACGCCGCCGCTCTACAGAGCGATGGACATTCTGGTGCTACCCACTCACCGTGAAGGATTTCCCATCGTACTGTTGGAAGCCTCAGCCATGGCACTGCCAATCGTCGCCACGCGCGTGACGGGCTGTTTGGATGCCGTTCAGGACGGCATAACAGGAACCCTTGTGTCGGCCTACGATCCGGAATCCCTTGCCGCTGGGCTACATCGTTACGTGCGTGATTCCGAATTGCGCCGTCGGCATGGGACCGCTGCCCGTGCATGGATGCGTCGCGATTTTTCTGGCGAAGCCATGCGCGCCGCGATTTACCAAGAATACGTCCGCTGGCTGGCAAAGAAGGGGTTGTTTGCACTGAGCCCCGGTAGAACCTTGTCGGACCAACTCGGCAGCCAGGGTTCTGGTCGGAAGGAAACCGAAGCCGCGAGCGCTGGCGGCTTCCGGCCGTCAGCCGGACCCTCGTAGACAACACGTGCATGTCGTGGCGGCACAAAACACCACGCCCTGGCGGAGGACCACGGTTCTTCGATTATCTACTGATTTCATCACGCGCCGTGCCTCGCGAAAATTGATGCCATTACGAACCACATGATCGACTCCTCCAAGACAACGATCTCACGACTGTTCCCTGGGAAGCGCGCCGTCGATCTGGTGGTGACCCTCAGCCTGTTCCCGTTCCTTCTTCCTGTCATCGTACTCACCGCACTGGCGACGTGGGTCATTCATGGCTGGCCACTCTTGTTCGTGCAGGAACGCCCGGGGCTTCACGGTCAGCCCTTTACCCTGTATAAATTCCGCACGATGACCAATGCCCGCGGGTCCAATGGGCAGCTCTTGCCCGACACGGATCGACTCACGCGATTCGGCAAACTGATGCGCAGCACCAGCTTGGATGAACTCCCGGAACTCCTGAACGTTCTCAAGGGAGATATGAGCCTCGTTGGCCCGCGTCCCCTCCTCGTGGAATACCTGGCGCATTATAGTCCGGAGCAACACCGTCGCCATCTCGTTCCTCCTGGCTTGACAGGTTGGGCCCAGGTGAACGGAAGGAATACCGCCAACTGGCAACTACGATTTCTTCTCGATCTTTGGTATGTCGATCATCGCTCACTATGGCTGGATTGTAAAATCTTACTGATGACACCATGGAAAGTTCTTAAGCGGGAGGGCATCATGCATCCTGACGATCCATCCTGGGAAGGTCTGTACAACGGACTCCCTCCCAAAGAAGGCGCCGTCTGTTCGGAATCTTCAAGCCCTCCTCATCGCGACTGACCGATAACGAGGCGACCCGTACCCCTGGCGACGAATTCGTGAACGCGGCCGAAGATCTCCGCAGCTTTTTAAGGTGGATAGGAAAAAAGGGGCTATGAATCCTCAATCACCTCCGTTCAATATTCTCTTTACCAGTGCCGGGCGTCGAGTCGAGCTTTTTCGATCGTTTCGTCGCGCTTATGAGGAGCTTGGGTTGCCAGGGAGGATTTTTGCGACTGATATCGACCCCCTGGCACCGGCCTTACAGGTTGCCGATGCCTTTTATATTGTGCCGCGCCTGGAAGCTCCTGAGTATGTTCAGACCCTTCGCGACATCTGTGTGCGAGAAGGAATCCGGCTGATCTTTCCTCTGATTGATCCGGACGTTCCGATTTTGGCGTGCCATCGGAGGGTCATCGAGCAAACGGGGGCGAGATTGGCGGTCATTCCGTCTGAATCTATCGACATCGTCGGCGATAAGTGGCTGACCTATCAATTTTTCAAGCGCATCGGATTGCCGACCCCTATATCTTGGTTGCCGGAGGATTCGGCTGTGCTGGCACAGCCCTTCCCGTTGTTTATCAAACCTCGGCGTGGGAGCGCGTCCCATCATACCTTCAAAATACAAAACCGGAAGGAACTCGATTTCTTTTCGGAGTATGTCCAGGACGGGATTATACAGGAGTTCCTCCCCGGCCCTGAGATCACAACCGATCTCGTCTGCGATCTCGACGGAAAGGTTCTGACGGTCGTCTCGCGTCAACGTATCGAGGTGCGTTCGGGAGAGGTGGCCAAGGGTGTCACGGTAGATAATGCGTTTATCGAAACGGCATGTCGTAAGATTGCCCAATCGCTCCCTGCCATTGGGCCTATCACCGTGCAATGTATCTTGAAAGAGTCGCATCCCTATTTTACTGAGATCAATGCTCGTATCGGAGGCGGCTTTCCGTTAGGGATTATGGCCGGAGCCGATTCTCTTAAACTATTGCTCGCCCGAATGGCCGGACTCCCCATCGATACTGCACATTCCGACCGGTACGTCTCGGGACTCTACTTCACGCGGTACGATGATGCATTCTTCCTCTCTCAGGTAGAGTATGAGCAAATTAGACGCCGTCATCTTTGATCTCGACGACACGCTCTATCCGGAACGTTCATTTGTCCTAAGCGGCTTCCATGCGGTTGCCAAGTGGGTAGAGCATACTCTGGCAATCCCGGAAGAAAAGACGGCTCGCGAACTCGAAGCGATGTATAGGCAAGGCGTTCGTGGACACACCTTCAGGTTGTGGCTTGAGCAGCAGGCTGTGGATGGGCAACGAGATGAATTGGTTCAGCAGATGGTCGCGGTCTACCGGGAGCATGAGCCCATCCTAACCTTATTTGATGGGATTCCTGAGCTGCTGAGCGATGTAGGGCAACGGTGCAAACTTGGGCTGATCACTGATGGATATCTCACGGTTCAAAAGCGTAAATGGGAATCCTTGCATTTGGACGATGCATTCCACACGGTCGTTTTTAGCGACATGTTCGGACGCCAGCATTGGAAGCCTAGCTGCGTTCCATTTGAAGCGGCGCTCCGAACGTTACAGATTGCTCCTGAGGCAGCGCTGTACGTGGGGGATAATCCTGCAAAGGATTTTCTTGGAGCCCGTCAACTCGGTATGAAGACGATCCGGTTTCGGTCATTCGGTGGTGAGTATGCGCTCGCTGAGCCGCAAAGTTCCCGCCATGCTCCTGATGTCACCGTGGATAATGTGCAGTGCCTGCGGGCATATCTGTTCAATCTCTGAGATCATATCCTGGTCGGCAATCCTGCAATTTTTAACGTCCACAATCGATTTCAACGGTTGGGATAGCGGAACACTCTGAGCAATGATGGCGCTTACTCCTGAGGAACAACGACTGCTGCCCAATGATGAAGAGGTGGCCTTTTATCGTCAACATGGCTGGTACCGATCGAAGCGAGTGCTGCCCGAGGCACTACTCGATCACGCATTGACTGGGATTCAGCGGCACTTCTCCGGCGAGCGAGATTGGACTCTTCCCCCTACCAGTGGCTTTTCTGACTGGAAGCCTGGCGACGGCAATACAGTCCGCAACGCGGAGGTGGTGGCGCTCCAGAATGCAGAGGTCCGAGCGCTGGCGCTGCACCCGATCTTGGGCGCCATTGCCGCCCGTCTGACAGGAAGTCCCATCGTTAGGTACTTCGCCGATACCTTGGTGGACAAACCCGGCATGTTACCCGAAAACGAATCCGTCGTCGGCTGGCATACCGATCG